>NZ_JBMFGY010000063.1:0-12232 GCF_049977125.1 Acidiphilium sp.
TTAATCGCATATCGCTCTAATCGCCTATCACTCCAGCGTACGGTCAGCCTGACGGGCATCGTCACCCGTCCCGAGCCTCGGCGCCTATTTAGTGCCGAACAGCCGATCGCCGGCATCGCCCAGGCCCGGCCTGATATAGGCGTGCTCATCCAGTTCCCGATCCACCGCCGCGGTGAAAATCGGCACATCCGGATGCGCCGTTCGCAGCGCGGCCACGCCCTCCGGTGCCGCGATCAGGCAGACGAATTTGATCGCCACCGCCCCGGCCCGCTTCAGCCGCGTGACCGCAGCCACCGCCGAATGGCCGGTCGCCAGCATCGGGTCCACCACAACGGTCAGCCGCTCGGCCATATCCTCCGGCACCTTGAAATAATACTCGATCGGCTCGTGGCTGACCGGATCGCGGTAAAGCCCGATGTGTCCAATCCGCGCCGAGGGCACCAGATCGATCATGCCGTCCAGAATACCGTCGCCCGCCCGCAGAATCGAAATAAAGCAGAGTTTCTTGCCAGACACCTGGCGCGCCGTCATCGGCTCCATCGGCGTCTGGATATCGACCGGCTGCATCGGCAGATCGCGCAGCACCTCATAGCCCATCAGCAGCGAAATCTCGCGCGCAAGACGGCGGAAATCGCCGGTCGGCGTCGCCATGCTGCGCAACAGGGTCAGCTTGTGCTCGACCAGGGGATGATCGACGATACTGACCCCGGTCACCGGCGGACCGCCGGCGGTCATCAGAGTCGGCGTCATGCGGTCCCCGCGGCGCGGGTCCGGGGTTTGCGTGCCGGCACCCGCGCCGGTTCCGCCGCTGCCGCGCGCCGGGGCGGATGCACCTCAGCCACCATCCGCTTACCGGTGATCCGTTCGATCTCGGCGCGATAGGCCAGCAAATAGCGCTTCAAATCCAGATTCCGCACCGCATAGTCACGCGCGCCGGCTGAAACCGTCGCGGCGAGCGACTTGTCATCGAGCAGGCGCAGCGTGGTGTCGGCCAGCGCCGCATGATCCAGGGTCGGCGTGACCAGGCCGGTTACCCCATCCTCGACGAATTCGGTGACGGTTTCGGTATCCGACCCGATCACCGGCGCCCCGACCGCCAGCGCCTCGCGCAGACTCCAGGAGGCGACGAACGGGTACGAGAAATAAATATGGGCATCCGAGCGTTGCAGCAGTTTCACGTGATCCTCATAGGCCACCCTTCCCATGAAATGCACGCGCGACGGATCGATCCGATCGCCCACCTCGGCCATCAGCTCCGATCGCCAGGTGCCGGTCGGCGGCGCCGCGCCGTAGCTCACCTCATCACCGCCAACCACCGAGACCACGACATCCTTGCGCGCGCGCAAAATCGCCGGCAAGGCGCGCATCATGGTATGAAATCCGCGATATGGTTCCAGATTGCGCGCAACATAGGTGATCAGGCGTTGCTTCGGCCCGATTGTGAGCGGCCCGACCGTAAGTTTACGCCGATGCGCCGCCGGATCGGGTTTGCAGATCCCAAGATCGACACCTTCGCGCAGCACCGTGATCCGCTCGCGCGCCCAGGCCGGATAGGTGCGCCATTGCCACGTGGTCGGGGTCTGGCCGTGCTGTTCAAGCGCGAGCGCCAGATGATTGACCCCGTTTTTCGATCGCACCGCGCCGAACCGCTCGGTCGGCATCGGAAATTCAGGGTCGAAATTCACATCCGTGCCGTCGATCCGGTAATAAAACTCGAAATAACCCAGTATCGGCACGCCGGGAAACACATCGACCAGATTGAGCAGCTCGCCCCAACCGTGATGACCGATGATGATGTCGGGCTCGAACCCCAGCGCCTTGATCTGCTTCGCCCCGGCATAACCAGCCTCGGCGCGGCGCATCGCCATGTCGAACTCCCGCGCGCTCGGATGCACCGCCGCCTGGGTCGAGGGCGGGCGCGCATAGGTCACCTTCCGCACCCCGGCCATCTGATTGCGGTTCGGTTCGGTCATGAACACGATCTCATGGCCCCCCTCGGCCAGCAGATCGCGCACGATATGCAAATATTGGCCGGGAAAATTCTGGTGAACGAACAGGAATTTCACGGTAAACCGCTCAGCGTCGGCCGCGCGCGACAGCCTTGATCTTGACGCGTGGCACCAGCGTCACCCGCACCGCCTCCAGCGCCGCGAGGCTGTCAGCCTCGCAGGTTTCATCGCTGCCAACCGGACCCGCCACCGCGCCATCGATGAAGCTGGCCTCGCAGGACAATTCGAATGCCTCCGCCGCCGCGCCTTGCAGCCGCACCCGCAACCCGAGGAGCGGCAGCGCCATGCCGCGACTGCCGCAATATTCGCCCGCCGCCACCCAGGGCGACAACCAACCACGTCCAAGCACCGCCTGATATGACAGATCCTCCGGCGCGATGCCTTCAGGTGCCGCGATTGCGATGCCTTCGATCCAGTTGCCCGAACCGGCCTCGCCCAGCCAGTCGCCAAATTTCGCTCCGACATCGCCGCGCGTCTGGATATGCGCGAGCACATCCATCACCACCGGCGCCACCGGTGCCACCGGCACGCTCGGCGTCCCACCGCCATGCGCGAGCCGCATCACCTGCAACCGTGGCGCCGCATCGGCCCGGCCGGCGACCTGATAGACCGTGACGAGCACTTGCGCCGGCCCCTTGGCCACCCGCACCAGTGCCGCGTCGCCCTCGCCGGTCAACCAGCCATCCGGGCGAAATCCGGTAATCTCCACCCCGTTCACGCCGAGCGGCGGCGGCGACACGCGCACACCCGGCAGGCCCTGATCCAGACCGGCTCCGGCATTCGCCTCGTTGATGATGCAGAACAGCCCGGTGTCCAGCGTCATCAGATGCGCGGAAACCTTCAGCTCCTGAACCGAGCCGGGTTGCAAACCGGGCGCGGGGACGGCCTGCGGTTCGGTCATGGTGGCGATTTTAGCCATAAGGGCGTCTCCGTTCGGAAATCGGGTTGGCGGCTACGGGGCAAAGAATGATCAGAGGTTGTAGCGAGCATGCAAATCGCCCAAATCCGGCCGCCATGCAAGCAGGGTCTGATTGATCCGTGCGGCCGGCAAGCCCAGCGGCAGCAAACAGCCCCGTCCCGTCGCCCTGATCCGCGCCGCTTGCGCGCCCAGATCGAATCCGACCGTGTAAAGCCCGCCACGCCATAACTCGCTCAGGGCGAAGCACCAGGTCTCCGGCCAGATCGAGGGCAGAAACCCCAGTTGCGCGCCCGATCGCCCAATCAGCCCGGTCGCCTCGCCCTCTTGATACGCGCCGGTGATCATCACGCGCCCGGTATCGAGCAGGCGCGCGTCATCCTCGCTGGTGCCGATCACCACGAAGCGCAGCGCCAAATCGCGTGCGGCGGCATCGCGCGCGCAGTCGAGCAGCACATCGAAACCCTTGGCCGGCCCGATGCCGCCGACCACCGCAATCACCCGCTCGCCCCCGCGCGGCGGCGGGCGCAACATCAGCGGCACCGCATCGTCTTCCCAAGGCGTGATCGTCAGGGCGATACCGGGAAAATGCCGCTGCAACCGCGCCTGCGCATCGGCGGACGGCACGCCGATCCGCCGTGCCGCGCGCAATTCCGCCGTCGACCGCGCGATCAGGGCCACCGGCGCGATCGGATCGGTCAGTTCACTGCCGGCCTGCGCGATGCAGGAATTGCAACCCTCCGGACCCGGCTCGCCGCAATACCGCCGGGACGGGCCGATCAGGTTCACCCGTTTACAGAAATAGGCGTAATCATGAATGACATGCTCCGACGGCACACCGAGAGCCGTGGCAAGCGAGCGGATCACCGGGTGATGTCCGAGCGTATGATGATATTCGACATGACGCACCGATTCGCCGCGCAGCAAGGCGACCAGGGCGCGGAAATGCCGCGGCAGCGCAAAGCATAGCGCCGGATAATCCGCCGCCGCGCCATCGGTCAGCCGCGCGGCGCCGATAAACCGCTCGCGCGACCCCGGATCGCTGAAATCCGGCTGAATCAGGATCGGGCGGCTGCCCTCGCGCCGTAGCGCCGCCATCCGCGCCGCGACGACCCGCGCGATCCCGCCGCCATGATCATGCGACACCAGAACGACCGCAGATCCCCGCCGCCCGGCGCGAAACCGCGCCCGATCCAGCCGGAACCGCGCGGGCGCCAGCGGATCGGCCGCATGATGCGCCGCGATCAGCGCATGATAGCCGGGATGGCGCCGCTCCAGCAGCGCGAGATTGCGCGCGCAGAGCGCCGCCCCATCGGCGCCGAACGAGGCGCCGCCATGATGCGCGACAAACACACCCACGGCGCCGACATGAATGAACCCGCGCCCCGCGGCACGGCGGCACCAGTCGTTTTCCTCGCCATAACCCTGCGCGAACAGGGTTTCATCGAAACTGCCCACCGCGTCGAGCGCATCATGGCGGATCGCCATGCAAAACCCGATCGCGGTGGGTATCGTGACCAGCCCGGCCCGGTTCGCCCGCCGCGCCAGACGATCGAGCGCGATCGTGCCGGCCAGATCCGGCGGCTGGTTGCCGCCCTGCGGGGCCGGATAGCTCAGAATCGTCGCCTCGTTCGAGAGCGGTGTCGCACTCGCGATCGCATCACCCGCATAGAGCGCCGCCTGCAACCGCCGCGGCGCACCGGGCGGGACCAGAATATCGGCATTCACCAGCAAAATGTCGCACCCCGGTCGCAGCCGCCGCGCCATGCGAATGCCCGCATTGGCCGCGCCCGGAAACCCAAGGTTGCGACGATGGCGGCGCCGATGGATGCGCCCAGCCCGGCGCTCGGCATCGATCAACCGCACCACCTCCGGCTCCGGACTCGCATCATCGACCACGATGATCGGCACGTCGCCCTCGATCGCGGCATGGAGCGAGTGCAGCGACGCGAGGGTCGCCGCGGCATCGCGATAGACCGGCATCACAACGCAGAGTCCCCGCCGCGCCGGTCGCGGAATCGGCCCAAGGCGCGGTTTGAGCGGCGCCAACGCCGCGATCCGGGCGGGATCGAGCGGCGTGCCCGCCAGCGCGCGCCCATCCGGCCCGATGATCCGGAGCGGCGGGCGCATCCCGCGCATGGCGGCCATGCCGATGCGAAAGCCATGACGCGGCAGAAACCAGGCCGGGGCCACCGCTTCCGAGCGCCGCTGCAACCGCACGGCACGTTCGACCCCGTCGCGATCGATCAGGCGCAAACGCGGCGCACGATCGGGCGCGGCCGGATGCGTCACCCACCCGACAACACGATCACCCTCCACCATCGCGATGCCGCCGATCCGCCGCAGCAGCCGCAGATCGAGGGGACTGCCGAGCAGCGGCCCCGCCATCGTTTCAACATCCAACCGATGTGCCGTTGTCAGATCGCGCGGCGTCACCAGCTGCGTCCCCCCATCGACCCGGATGGTCGGCCGCTCGGCGCGCACGATCAGCGCCCCGGCAGCGATGCCGCACCACCCCGGCGCGCCGGCCGCATGCGCGATGCGATCGGCGAAGGGTGAAAAATCAGCATCGGCCGGGATTTCATACCGGCGCAGCAGCGTGGTCATCGCCGCCGCGGCGCCAGCCCGATCCGCATTCCGCCACCGAACCCGCGCCAGGGCGAGCCAGGCGGCGGCCAGATCATGCGCCACGGCAATGTCGAACAGGGCGGCGCCGGCCGCCGCATCCTGCAAAGCCGCGAGCACCAGCGCCAATTCGAACTGCGGCCGCGGGTCCTGCGGTGCAATTCGCCCGACCCGCTCCAGCCAGAATCGTGCCGCCGTCAGATCACCGCGATCGAGTGCGGCGCGTCCGCGCATCCAGGCGTCGGCGGCCTCGTCGTGCCGCCGACGCCGCACCGCGTCAGGGTCGGCGAGGTTCAATCCGCGACGGCTTGATGCGACAGCGGCTCCTCCGGCTGTGCGAGTTCGGCCAGATCGAACCGCGCTTCCTCGACCCCCTGCGCCAGGGCGCGGTTCAGCCAGCGCGCCGCCTGCACCTGATCGACCGGCCCGGCGAGACCTTTGCGCAGATACCGCCCGAGCATCAGCTGCGCGATCGGATGATTGAGCGCCGCCGCCTTGCCGAACCAGATCTGGGCCTCGATCCGGTCGGTCGGAATGTCATGACCACCCCCATACAGCGCGCCGAGCGCGAACATCGCCCCGGCATGGCCGGTCGCGGCCACCCGCAGAAACACATCGCGCGCGCCGGCATGATCGCGCGGGCAACCCTGACCGTTCAGCTTCATCTCGGCCAGCAGGGCCAATGCCTCGACCATGCCGGTATCGGCCGCGCGCGCGATCCAGTGGTGCGCCTCGACCGGGTCGGCCGGAATGCCGCGGCCTTCGAGCAACAGCCGGCCATACCAATATTGCGCATTGACGATGCCCTCCGCGGCACGCCGTAACCAGATCGCGGCCTTGGCCTCGTCGCGCGCGACGCCGATGCCCTCGGCCAGACAGACGCCATAGTTGAATGCGCCGATCAGATCGCCGGATTCGGCGGCTTTCTCGAACCATTCATGGATCGGCAACCCATCCATCGAGGTCTGCCGGACCTCGCCCTTGAGCATCAGATTGCCGAGATCGGCGCCCGCCGCGATGTCACCCTGCTCGGCCGCGCGCGCCAGCCAGCGCGCCGCCTCCTCCGGATCGCGCGCCACGCCGGCGCCAGTCAGATACAGCATGCCGAGCGCCCGCGCCGCGATGCGATGCCCGGCCTCCGCCGCGACGCGAAACCACAGCGCCGCCTCGGCATAATTGGGGGGCAACGCCCCGCCGCGCGCATACAGATCCGCGACCAGCGCCGCCGCCTCCGGATCTCCCGCGACGGCGGCGCGCCGCAGCCAGGATTCCCCCTCGACCGGGTCCGGCGCGCACCCCTGGCCGGACAACAGCATCGCGCCGAGCTTGGCCTGGGCATTGCGAATGCCATGAATCGCCGCCTTGCGATAATGCATCAGGGCGCGCGCCGGGTCAGGCAACACGCCAACCGCCTGCTCGTGAATGACGCCCAGCAGATAATGCGCCGTCGGCAGATCGGCCTTTACCGCCTGTTCGAATTCGCGCATCGCGGCGACCGTCTTCTCGGCGGTGTCGGCGTCACGCATCAGGATCAGCCCGAGACCGAGATGTCCCTGCGGCCAGTCCTGTGCCGCTGATTTACGATACCAGATCTCGGCCTGGACCGGATCGGCGATGCCTTCCGGCCCGTTCGACAGAATATAACCGAGCAGCGCCTGACCATCGGCCGATCCCGCTTCGGCCGCGCGCCGGGCCCAGATCAATGCCGCCGGATAATCCGCGGCATTGCGGGTTTCGGAGGGTTGCACATGCTCGCCGAACAGCGACGCCGCCTGTTCGACATTTCGGCTTTGCAGACCATGGATGAACAATCCGGCCAACCGACATTGACTCTCGACATGCCCAGCCTCAGCCGCCCGGATGAACCAGCGCGCGGCCTCGCGTGGATTCTGCGACAGGCCCCGTCCTTCCAGATAGGCTTCGCCCACCTGAAATTGCGCTTCAACCAGCCCGGCTTCCGCCGCGACGCTGTAAAGCCGGGCCGCGCGGCGCCACTGCTGATCCTGCGCCAGCGCCGCAGCCCGCTTGAGCGCGCGGGCCGGCGACAGCGCCGCGATGCGGTCAATCGTGTTCATGACGGCCCGTGCGACCGTCGATCAAGGCTCACGCATGCTGTCATACGCAACCGGCATGATCTTGGTGACGAAATACGACATGATGGTCCGACGGCCGACCTTGATATTCGCATTCAACGGCATGCCCGGCACCAGGCGGAAGCCGGGCGGCACGTTATGCAGCATCAATTCGTCGAGCGTGATGGAGGCGCGATAATACAGCGTATGAGGCCGGTTCGGCAGTGCCGAGCCGCCTTCGCCGGGTGCGGCTTCCGGGCTGAAACTGTCGGCGCTGACCGATTCAAGCGTTCCCTTGGCCGAGCCGTAGCGGAGGAAGTTGAACGTATCGAAATTGATCGTCACCGGATCACCGATATGCACATAGCCCGATTCGGTGCCGCTGATATCGGCCTCGATCGAAAGCGGGGCATCGATCGGCACCAGCGAGATGAATTTCTCGCCTGACTGCAAAACTGAACCGACCGAGACATGTGCGACGGTCAAAACGATCGCGTCACGCGGCGCGCGCAGCACCACGAGCTGGCTCTGCAATTCCGCCTTGGACAGATCCTGCTGCGCGCTCACCAGCTTGCTGGTGGTCTCCGCCAGATCTTCCGAAACACCGGCCGACCATTTCTTCTCGTAGGCGTCCCGTTCCGCCCGCTGCGCCGCCAGATCGCGCTCGCCGGCCGCGGCGGTTGAAATCGCGCTCGACAACGAACTCGAAACCGAGAGCCGGTCGTTCAGGGCAATCAGCGAGTTCAGCTTGCTGCCAACCTGCATCTTCTGCAGCTGGGTGCGCATGTTCTCGACATCCTGAGCGACATTGACGCGTTTTTTGTAGAAACCCGCCTCCTGTTCACTCTTGGTGACGATCATCTGCAACTCGGCGACCTTCTGGTTGTAGTTCTCGATCGTGTAGGTCCGTTCGGCCTTCCGGCTCTCGAAAATAGCCGCCTGCAAGGTCTGGGCGGGGTTGGCGTGCGCCGGCGCGTAAATCGTGCCATTCGCCTCGGCCTCCAGCCGCGCCCGCTGCGCCTGCAGGGCCACGACCTGGGCGCGCAGCGCGGTGAGATTGGCGCGCGCGAAGGTCGGGTTGAGCCGGGCCAGCAACTCGCCCTTGTGAACGATCTGGCCCTCGTGAACATCGATCGACTGCACGATCGAGGTATCGAACGGTTGCAGCATGATGGTGGGGGCGGACGACACCAGCTTGCCCTGCGCGGTCACCACTTTGCTGACCCGCACGGTGGCGGCGATCACCAGAAGGGCGAACACCAGCGCGGTCACGATCAGGGCGGTATAGCGCGAGATCACCGGTACCGGCGTTGCGATCACCGCCGCGGTGGGCGACTGGAATTCGAGCAACGCCATCGGCGTGTCGCCAAGCTGCGCCGGGCTGGCCAGGGCGAGGCCGGAGCCGCTGGCGCCGGTGGCGCGCGGGGGGGTCGGGTTCGCCACCGGGGGATTAGTCCCCTTGAGCAAGCGTCGGAGTCGGCGCATTGCGACCTCCTTCAGGGTTCATATGGCGGTTCTGCTGGAGCCAGAGATGGCGATAGATCGCGCAGCGCTCGACCAGTTCGGCATGTTTGCCGAGATCGATCACCTGCCCGGAATCCATCACCAGGATCTGGTCACATTCGACCAGCGAGGCCAGCCGGTGGGAAATGATCACCATGGTGCGATTGCTGGCGATCCGCAGCAGATTGGCGTTGATCAACGCCTCGCTCTCGGGATCGAGCGCGCTGGTCGCCTCATCGAGGATCAGCAGACGCGGATCCGCGATCAGGGCGCGCGCGATCGCGAGACGCTGCTTCTGCCCGCCGGACAAATTGGGCGAGCCTTCCTGGATGAAGGTCTCGTAGCCTTGCGGCAGGCGCTCAATGAATTCCTCGGCGCCGGCCAGACGGGCCGCGCGGATGGCATCCTCGAAACTCAGCCCCGGCCGGCCGGCGATGATGTTATCGCGCACCGAACCGCGGAACAGAAAATTATCCTGCAACACGACGCCGAAACTCTTGCGCAGATGGCGCAGATTGATCTCGCGCAACTCGGTGTTGTCGATTTTGACCGCACCCGTATACTCGCGATTGATGCCCTGCAACAGGCGCGTCACGGTCGATTTACCCGAACCGGACCGGCCGACGATCCCGAGCATCGTGCCTTCGGGGATCGAGAAACTCACCTTGTTCAGGGCCGGCGTCTTGGTGCCTTCATAGGTGAACGTCACGTTTTCGAAGGCAACCGAACCGAGGAACTGCGGGCGCAGGCCGGTGTTCAGCGCGCGACGCTCGGTGGGCCGGTTCAGCACCTGCCCGACGATGGCGATGGCCGCGCGGGCTTCCTGGGCATCCTGGATCAGCCGCGCGAAAGACACCAGCGGTCCGGCCACGCGGCCGCCCAGCAGCATGAACCCGACCAGCCCGCCCAGGGCGAGCGGGTTTTGCGAGGTGACCGCGATATAGCCGCCCAGCAGCAGCACGCCGCCCTGGGCATAGCGTTCGAACGGCAACGACAACACGACCGGCCAGTTCGACAACCGGCCCATCTGCATATTGAGACTGCTGGTCTGAGCGACCCGGGCATCCCATTCATCGGCGCGCACCTTTTCGAGCGCCAGGGATTTGACCGTGCGAATACCGTAGATACTCTCGACCAGCACCGCCCCCTTGGCGCTTTCGGCGATAATGATCTTGCCGGTCAAACGCGCGATCGCGGGCAGAAAGGCGGTGATGATCACCGCGATGATGCCGGCCGCGATCAAAATGGTCCAGGCCAGAAACGCGTCGAGATAGAACAGGATCGGCAGGATCAGCGCGACCATGAACATGTCGATGAAGGTCGACAGGAGCCGCCCGGTGATGAAGTCGCGCACCCGATAGATCTGGCCGACCTTGTAGGACAATTCACCGGCCTGGTTTTTCTCGAAGAAATCGATCGGCAGGGTCATCAAGCGGTCGAAGATCATCAGATTGAGCCGCGCGTCCAATCGCGTCGACAGGATCACCAGCATCAGGCGGCGGCCCCAGGTCAGCAGCGCCTCCCAGATGATGCAGACGATGAAGATCAGGGTGACCAGAATCAGCGTGTTGATGCTTTTATAAACGATCACGGTGTTCAGCACGACCATGATCATCAGAATCGGCAGCACCTGCAGGATCGTCAGTGTGATCGAGCTGATCGCGACATCGCGCAGGATGCGCTTTTCGATCAGGACCATTTTCCAGAGCAGGGTGAAATTGAACGGCGGCTCGACGTCCTGGCCATCGCGCTCGCCGCGGATCAGCAGCACCGCGCCATCCCACACCTGGCGGAGCTGGATTTCATCGACCGCGACCGGCGCCGAGCCGAGCGGGGCGCGCGGATCACGGACAAAAATGATCGACCGGTCCCGGTCATGCGCGACCATCAGCGCGGCCCCGCCGTCGCGCAGGAGCAGAACCACCGGCGCGGTGGTTTCGACCTTCATCAACTGACGGAAATTCAGCATGATGCCGCGCACCCACAGGCCCGAGTCACGCAACCATTCAACCAGATGCGGCGATGTCGGCGCTGGTTCCTTCGGATCGAGCGTCAGCGTATCGATATCGAGATCGACGCCATGAAATCGTGCCGCTGCCTTGACCGCAAGGATACGGACATGCAGCGCCTCCGTCTCCTCACCCTTGCGGTCGGGGGCGGCGGCGGCATTGTCAACAGTGTCATTCATCGGGCGGGCTGTCCCTTACATGGGCCCGGCGGTCGATCGACCGGGCGCTGGTCCGTGAGTGGCCAAGGCATGAACGCTGCACGCGAGCGTCGCCGCACTGCAACAAACCAGAAATCTCGATCGATTTCAATGAAATAGATGAAAAATTCAACATCAGTCTCGTTAATAGCATAAATATCCCGAAACTTTCTATAGGCTTCACCCGTTTAGATCGAGTTACGATCTGCGCAAAATCCACCGTGCCGGAGGGTTGCGCCCAAGGAGGCTCTTGCGGGGCGGCGGCGGGACCGGCATCACTCGGGTTCATTCGATCGGAGTTGTTGCGCCATGGAGATCCGTCCCGCGACCGTTCAGGACCTGCCGGAATGCCAGGCCATCTATGCCCATCACGTGCTGGAAGGCACCGGCACTTTCGAGGAGATCCCGCCCTCGCTCGAGGAAATGACGGGGCGGTATCACGCCATCACGGTGGCCGGGCGGTCGTGGCTGGTGGCGGAGGGGGCGACCGGTTTGCTGGGTTTCGCCTATTTCGACCAGTATCGCGCCCGCAGCGCCTATCGATTTACCGCTGAGGACAGCGTGTACGTGCGCGAGGATGTCCGCGGGCAAGGGGTTGGCAAGGCGCTGGTCTCGCGCCTGCTGGCGGACGCCGCGGCACTCGGTTTGCGTCAGATGCTGGCGGTGATCGGCGATTCCGAAAATATCGGCTCGATCGGGGTTCACGCGAGCCTGGGATTTCAGCGGGTTGGCACGCTGCGCGATGTCGGCTTCAAATTCGGGCGCTGGCTTGATGTCATCATCATGCAGCGCAGCCTGACCGACGACTCCTGATCCCCACGACTGCTGATCCCCACGACTGCTGATCGTTGTCTGCCGGTCGTCGCGACCGGGCATCGCCCGGCGTCACGCGCCGATTTTG
>NZ_JBMFGY010000063.1:12332-18434 GCF_049977125.1 Acidiphilium sp.
GCCCGGCGTCACGCGCCGATTTTGAGCGTCTGGACCGATTCCTCGAGTTCAGCAAAACTGGGCATGTGCATGTTGGGCACCATTTTTCGACCGATCTCGACGCTGACCTGCGGCGCATTGCCGTGGAGATGTGCGACCAGAACGGCGCGAATGACCTCGAAATAGCGTGAATCCTCCTCGACCACGGCGCGCATTTTGACCGACAGCGGCGCGACGACACCATAGGCCAGCAACACGCCGAGAAACGTCCCCGTGAGGGCTTCGCCGATCATTTCTCCCAGAACCGCGGGCGGCTGGCTGATATGCGCCATGGTTTTAATCACCCCCAACACCGCCGCCACAATGCCGAGCGCGGGCAAGCCGTCGGCCATGGTCTGCAAATTATGCGCGCCGTGCAGCTCCTCGTTCAGGTTTTTGCGCAGTTCGCGCGCCATGATGTCTTCGATCTGATAGGGATCGTCCGCATTCATCCCGACCATACGCAGATAGTCGCACACGATCGCGGTGGCGTGGTGGTTTTTCAGGATGCGCGGAAAATGCTGAAAAACCGGGCTTTCCTCTGGTCTTTCAATATGGGCCTCGAGTGCCATCGCCCCCTTGGTCGAGGCAAGCCGCACCAGATAGAACAACATGCACAGAAGATCGGTGTAGTCGGATTTCTTGAACGCACTGCCTTTCATGACTTTTTTGAAGTCGCCCATGGTGTGCTTGATGTCGTGCATCGAATTGCCGGCGATGAAAGTGCCAATCGCGGCCCCGCCGATCGTGACGAATTCCAGCGGTAACGACTTCATCAGCGGCCCGATCGCGCCGCCGGTACCGATAAAGACGCCAAACACACAGACGAGTAGAAAGACCACGCCTCCCAAAGTCAGCATAACTCACCGGAATATCCAAACAGATCATCGTATTGCGGGTCATGGCGACGTACCGCCCTCTGTTTTGACCCCATCGGACGGCATTGGTCGCAAGACCAGAATGGCAACCCGCCGATTGGCTGCCGCCCGCGGGTGCTCGGGCAGCAGAAGGTGACGATCAGCATAGCCTGCAACCGCGCTGATCAGGGGTTTCGGCAGACCTGACTGCTCCATCAATTGCCGCGTCGCGTTGGCCCGATCGACCGACAGATCCCAGTTGCTGTGACCGGGCTCCAGATAGGGGGTCGCGTCGGTGTAGCCGGAGATTTTGATCGGATCGCCGAGTTTCGCCAGGATCGGCGTAATCTTGCGGATCAGATCACGCGTCATTTGGTTGGGGGCGGCTGAGCCGAGCAGAAACATCGGCCGCTTATGGGTATCCATGATCTGGATTTTCAGACCCTGCGGCGTTTCCTGAATGCTGATCTGGTGCGATAGAACCCGAAGCGCCGGATCGGACGCGATCGCCTGCTTCATCGCCTGCGAGGCCGCGGCGAAACGGCGATGACCGAGATTGCCGGGGGCCAGTCCGCCCGAAGCCTGCGCCGAAGCTTGAACCATCGCCGGCTGAGGTTTCGGCACGGCGCCGGCGCCAGGTTTATCGGTGCCTGATTGGGTCACGGGAACATTCGCGAGCTGTGTGCCGGTCACCGTCACGGGGCGGATCTGCCGGCCCTGCGGCACATGCGGCACGGCGGGCGATACCGGATTATGCCCGACCGTGACGCGCACCGCGCCCAGATCGGAGGAGAGTGCGCCATGATCGAACGGGGTGCTGCCGCCGAACGGCTTACCCTCGCCCGACGCGCCGCGATTGAGCACGTTCGCCTGGCTGAAATAATCGGCAAGCCCGACCCGTTGCGCCTCGGTCGTGGCGTTGATCAGCCACATCAGCAGAAAGAACGCCATCATCGCGGTCACGAAATCCGCATAGGCGACTTTCCAGGCGCCACCGTGATGGCCACCCTCGATAATTTCTTCCTTGCGGATAATGAGGTTGACTGCCTGATTACCCGCCTTGCCTGTTTTCGCTTTTCGTGAAGCCATAGCCCTTGCACCGCCTTTGCGGCGCAGTATCGCGGGGCGGGGTTAACGAACGACTAATCGGGGCGAGAAGATTGGGTGGTTATCGCCCGGGTCAGGACATCAGGATCGATATTGCCGCCCGACAGGATCACGCCCACCCGCAAGCCACGGGTCGGCACCGCGCCATTCAGCAGAGCGGCCAGTGCGACCGCGCCGCCCGGCTCGACGACCAGCTTCAGATGACGCACGGCAAAACCGATCGCCCCGATCACCGCATCATCGGATACCGTGACGGCGCCGGCCAGCCATTGGCGGTTGATCGAGAAGGTCAGCGCGCCCGGCGCCATTGCCAGCAGCGCATCGCACAGCATCGAGCCGGTGCCGTCATTGCCGATGATGTGACCGGCTGCGAGCGAGCGGGCGGTATCGTCCCAGCCTTCGGGTTCCACGGCGATCAGCCGGGTCTGCGGCGAGACCGCCTGCAACGCCAGCGCGCATCCGGCGGTCAGGCCACCGCCGCCGGTGCAGACCAGAACGAGGTCGAGTGTCGCCCCGGTGGCCGCTGCATCCGCCACCAGTTCGAGCGCGAGCGTACCCTGCCCGGCGATCACGTCGGGATGCTCGAACGGCGGGATCAGCGCGGCTCCGGTGCGATCTGCGACGGCCTGGGCGATCGCGGCGCGATCGGCGGTGCGGCGGTCGAACGGAATGATCTCGGCACCCCAGCGTGCGGTCGCCTCGCGCTTGATCAGCGGTGCGTCGGACGGCATCACAACGGTCGCGGGCAGGCCCAGGGCGGCGGCGGCGCAGGCGATCGCCTGGCCGTGGTTGCCGGAGGAATAGGTCACGACACCCCGCTTGCGCGCGGCTTGCGGCAGGGTCAACAGGGCGTTGGTCGCCCCGCGCAACTTGAAGCTTCCCGTGCGTTGCAGCGGTTCGGCCTTGATGAACACCTGTGCGCCGAGGCGATCGTCGAGCATGGGGACGCGCAGGGTGGGGGTGCGCACGATATGCGGCGCGATCAGCCGGTGGGCGCGCTGGACATCATCGGGTGTCGGTTGATGCATCAGCGGGGTCTCCGCATGATCGCGCTGTGTAACGTTCCCATGAAGGTCACCTCATAGACGGCATAGGTTGCAACCACCGCGCCGGCACGCGTGCGCGTCAGCCGGCCGAGGGGCGTGACATCGGTGAAGGCCGGCGCTGCGGGTCGCGGCAGATAGAGTGGCGCGATCAGCAGCAGGGTCTGCCCCGGCATCACGCGCGGATCGGTGAAATACTGCCAGCGCGCGCCCAATCCGGCAACCGCGACCGTTTGCGGCGCATCGTGGGCGAGTTCGGCAACCACACCGTAATCGGGCGAGGCGATGATGGCGACATGCCGCGCCGCTGCCAGATGTATCACCTCTGCGGCCAGATGATGCCAGCCGGCGAGTTGCAGCGCGGTCGGGTCGCGATGCACCGGGATCGGGATCGGGGCGGCGATCGCCTGGAGATAGACGGCGGCGGACATCACGGCGCCCAGGGCGGCCGCCGGCACCAGGAAGCGACGGGTGAGGCGCGTCGCGGCACCGGCCGCGGCCAGCGCGGCACCGGGGATCATGATCGCCGGCCAGTTCGGCTGCACCGGGCCGGAGAGCACATGTTCGGCGAACACCGCGCCGGGCACCAGGACCACCAGCGCCACCAGCTTCGCCGGGGCGCCAGGCGCGCGCAGACTTGCCCAGACACCGATGCTCATCAGGACGATGACCCCTGGCGTGACCAATCCGATCTGGCCACCGATCAAAGCGATGAGGTGACCCGGCGCGGCGGCGAGGTCGAGATGGGTGCTGCGGCCGCCCTGTTTGAGGAAACTGACCCAACGATGCGACGCGTTCCAGCCGATGACGGGCGCGAATACCGCAAGGGACAGGGCGAGGCCGAACCAGGGCAGCTTCCGGCGCAGGGCGGCCCGTCCCGCTGTGGTGATCAGCAGCCAGGCTCCGATCGCGACGAGAAGCAGCAGGCCGGTGTATTTGGCATCGAGCGCCAGCCCGGCCGCGATGCCCGCCGCCAGCCACCATCGATCGTTGCCGGTGGCGGACCAGCGCGCGACCGCGGCGATCGTCGCGGTCCAGCACAGCAGGAGTGGTGTGTCGGGTGTGGTGATGACGGCGCCGACGTTGAGGAGAAGTGTTGCGTTCAGCAGGATCGCGGCGGTGACGCCGGCGTTGCGGCCAGGGAACAAATCCTCGCCGGCGCGCCAGAGCAGCACCGAACCGAGCGCCGCGCCGAGCGGTGAGAGCAGGCGGATGCCCAGCGGACTCGCGCCGAACAGGCTGGTGCCGGCGCGGATCCACCAGGCGATCAGCGGTGAATCGTCGAAATAGCCCGGTTGCAGATGAAGCGACCACAGCCAGTAATACGCCTCATCCGGGGCGAGGGGCACCAGCGCCGCCACGATCAGGCGGATCAGCGTGAGGCCGGCCAGCAGGATCAGCAGGGTGCGCGGCGTCACCGGGCACGCCAGACCAGCGTGGCGGAGACGGCGTAGTTCCAGACCACGCCGATCGCTGAACCGGCGGCGCTGGCCGCGATGCCCGCGGTATTGGCGTGATAGAGCGCGCGGGCGATGCCGACATTGGCGATCGCGCCGAGGCCGCAGACCAGCATGAACAGCACCAAGCCGCGCCAGTAGCGGGCGCCGCGCAGGCGGATGGTGCGATAGGTCAGGCGGTTGTTCATTTCGAAATTCGCGACCATGGCGATGATCGTGCCGATCGCCTGGGCAGTGCCGAAATCGATGCCGGCCCGGCGCGCGAGGAGGGTGACGATCAGGTTGACCACCATGCCGAAGGCGCCGACCAGAGCGAAGGCGAGGAAGCGGAGCGGCAGTCCGCCGCCGAGGGTGTTGTCGATCAGAAGCCCGGCGAATTGCACCAGCACCAGAATATCGAGCTTGCTCTCGCCGGCGGCGCGGGGACGGAACCGGTACGGCACCTCGACGATGTGCAACGGTTGCGGCGAGGCGAGCAGCAGATCGAGCAGGATCTTGAAGCCCTGCCCGTTCAGCCGGTGGGCCAGCGCCTCGAATTTTGCGCGGCGGATCAGGAAGAACCCGCTCATCGGATCGTTGATCGGGGCGCGTGCCAGAATCCGGGCGAGGCGGATGCCGCTGGCGGAGAGACGTTCGCGCCAGAGCGAGGCGAGGCCGGCGGCATCGCCGCCGCTGACATGACGGCTGCCGACCGCGATGTCGGCCCCTTGCTGCACGGCGGCGAGCATCAGCGGCAATCGGGTTTCATCGTGTTGCAGATCGCCATCGATCACGGCGATGAAATCGGCCGAGGTCGAGAGCGCGCCCTCGATCACCGCCGAGGACAGACCGCGACGGCCGATGCGGCGCAGGCAGCGCACCCGTGGGTCGGCGTGCGCGATGCGGCGGACGGCATCGGCGGTGCCGTCGGGGCTGTCATCATCGACGAAGACGACTTCCCAGGCGATGCCGGCGAGGGCGGCATCGAGGGCGGCGATCATCGGGGCGACGTTCGGCGCCTCGTTGTAGCAGGGCACGACGACACAGAGCGTCGGGCCGGCGGCCGTGGTCACGGCGACGGTCAGGCGGGCAGCGCCTCCAGGATCGCCTCGGCGCGGCTGACGTCGAACCCGCCGGCCTGCTCGACCGCGAGATAGGTGACCACGCCGTCCTTGGCGATCAGCGCGAAACGCTGGCTGCGGACACCGAGGCCACGGGCGACCAGATCGAGTTCGAGGCCGAGCGCGCGGGTGAACATGGCCGAGCCATCGGCCAGGAAGACGATCGGGGCGGTGTCCTTCTGGCTCGCGGCCCAGGCGCCCATGACGAACACGTCGTTCACCGCGAGACAGACGATGTCATCGACGCCCCTGGCCTTCAGCGCGTCGTAATGCTCGGCGAAACCGGGGAGATGACGCGCGCTGCACGTGGGGGTGAAGGCACCCGGCACCGCGAACATCACGATTGTCTTGCCGGCGAAGAGTTCGCCAGTGTCGATTTCCTGCGGCCCGTCGGCGCCGGGGGTCATCAGCTTCATCGCCGGAAGCCTGTCGCCTAATTTGATCATCATGTGGTCTCCTGAACAACCTGGGTCTCGGCGCTCTGGTAGCCGAACATTGCGGGTCCGTGAAGCCGGGGCGG
>NZ_JBMFGY010000064.1:0-2371 GCF_049977125.1 Acidiphilium sp.
TCATACCAATTCCGCGAAAAAGTCGTTGCCGCGCGGCAGAGCCGAAGGCGCTGCGCGCCAAATAAAGGGAATATGCGTCTCGGTCCTCATCGTCATACCAATTCCGCGAAAAAGTCGTTGCCCTTATCGTCGATCACGATGAAGGCCGGGAAATCCTCCACCTCGATTTTCCATACCGCTTCCATGCCGAGCTCGGGATATTCCAGCACCTCGACATGACGGATGTTGTCGCGCGCCAGCACCGCCGCCGGCCCGCCGATCGAGCCGAGGTAGAACCCGCCATGCGCCTTGCAGGCATCGCGCACCGCCCGCGAGCGATTGCCCTTGGCGAGCATCACCAATGATCCGCCCGCCGCCTGGAATTCGGCGACGTAACTATCCATCCGCCCCGCCGTGGTCGGGCCGAAACTGCCGGTCGCCATGCCGTCGGGCGTCTTGGCCGGGCCCGCGTAATAGACCGGATGGTTCTTGAGGTAATCCGGCAGACCTTCGCCGCGATCGAGCCGCTCCTTCAACTTGGCATGCGCGATGTCGCGCGCGACCACGATGGTACCGGTCAGCGCCACCCGTGTCTTGATCGGGTGTTTCGACAGTTCGGCGAGGATCTCTGCCATCGGCCGCGTCAGATCGATCCGCACGACATCGCCACCGAGATGCGTATCGGTCACCTCCGGCAGATATTTCGCGGGCTCGGTCTCCAGTTGCTCGAGAAACACCCCGTCCCTGGTGATTTTCGCCTTGATCTGCCGATCCGCCGAGCAGGACACCCCGATGCCGACCGGCAGCGACGCGCCATGCCGCGGCAGGCGCACCACCCGCACATCGTGACAGAAATACTTGCCGCCGAACTGCGCGCCGATGCCGATTCGTCGGGTCAGGTCGAGCACCTCCTGTTCGAGCGCGACATCCCGAAACGCATGGCCGGTGGCATCGCCGGTGGTCGGCAGTGCGTCGAGCCACTTGGTCGAGGCGAGCTTCACCGTCTTCATCGTGGCCTCGGCCGACGTGCCGCCGATCACGATGGCGAGGTGATAGGGCGGGCAGGCCGAGGTTCCCAGAGTTTTTATTTTAGTTTCAATGAATTCAAGCAATTTCTTCGGGTTGAGGATCGCGCGGGTCTCCTGGTACAGGAAACTCTTGTTGGCCGATCCGCCGCCCTTGGCGACGAACATCAGGTCGAACGCCTCGGCATGATCCTCGCCGGGTGCCGCGAGAATATCGCACTGCACCGGCAAATTGGTGCCGGTATTGACCTCGTCATACATGCTGAGCGGCGCCATTTGCGAATAGCGCAAATTGGTCTCGGTGAAGATGCGGTACACGCCGTGGGAGAACGCCGCCTCCTCGTCGCCATCGACCCAGATGCGCTGGCCCTTTTTGCCGAACACGATGGCGGTGCCGGTATCCTGACACATCGGCAGCACGCCGCCCGCCGCGATATTCGCGTTCTTCAAAAACTCCATCGCGACGTATCGATCGTTCGGTGACGCCTCGGGATCATCGAGAATCGCGCGCAACTGCCGCAGATGGGCGGGGCGCAGCAGATGCGAAACCTCGTGAAACGCCTCGAACGTCAGGGCCGAGAGCGTCTCGGGCGCAATCCGCACGATCGTCTTGCCGCCCGCCTCGATCGTTGAGATCCCGCCGAGATCGAGCTTGCGCCACGTCGTGTCGTCATTGCCCAGCGGAAACATGGTCGAAAACTTGAATGCCGCGGTTTTCCCGGTCATCGCGTTCATGGCAGAGTCCCTGTTCAATCCTTGACCGGCGGCCGGCGGCGAAACGCATCGAGGCTGACCACGTCGGCCGGTCCGGTTTCAACCGGCGGCGCAACCGTGGGCGCGGGTTCTGGTTCATCGGTATTGGCGATCGTCTGCAATACGAACTGCAGACCGAACCGTACCTCAGGATCAGCAAAGGCGGTCAGGGCCGCCACCGGGATTTCCAGCGTCGAGGGCACGCCACCGAACGACAGCTTGACCGAAAACGACCGTTCAGACGGATCGACCACCAGATCCCGGAACTGATGCTGCAACACGATCGTCATTTCCTCGGGATATTGCGCCCGCAGCCGATCCGGCATCACGACACCGGGGTATCTGGTATCGAATGTCACATAAAAATGATGGCCACCCGGCAGGCCTTCGCGTGCGGCGAATTGCAAGGCGCGCACCGCCACCAGGCGCAAAGCCTCCTCGGTCCACAGGTCATACGGTAACAGGCTGTCGGGAATCGGCGTTTCGTCTTCGGCCATCGGTCCAATCTGCTTATGAACTATCGTGGCGCACGCATAGCGCGCGTTGCGCCGGAGGCCAACTGTCAGCGGCGGCGCGGAACGCCCGGCGCCAATTTTTTCACACAAAACCAAGAC
>NZ_JBMFGY010000064.1:2471-12299 GCF_049977125.1 Acidiphilium sp.
ACAAAACCAAGACGGGCCTACCCGTCTCCATGGGCACAGGTGTCGCATTCAGCGTGCATAATGTCGATAGTATTTCTCGGTCACCAGCTCGGTCTGCACCACCACCGCAATGTCGGTGGTATTGAACTGCCAGTCGATCACGGCGCCGTCGCCGACGAATCCACCAAGCCGCAGATAACCCTTGATCAGCGGCGGCAATCCGGCCAACACGCGGCGCGGCTCGATCGAGGCCGGATCGAGCCTTCGCATATCGACGTAGCGATCCGGGACGGCCCGCGGCCGGATCGGTTCAGGCGCCAGATGCTGATCATACAAATAGGTCAGTTCCGGGGCCAGAACGTCCAGATCGGTGCCCAGCAGGCTGGCGCAGCCGAACATCAGCTGAATATCGTGCTGAAACACATAAGCCGCGATGCCGCGCCACAACAGCTGCATCACCGCGCGCGACCGATAGGCGACATCGACGCACGATCGTCCCAATTCCAGCAAACGGCCGGGAAATCGCTCGAGGACGGCCAGATCATACTCATCAGCCGAATAGAACCGCCCGATCCGCGCCGCGGCCTCCTGGCGGATCAGCCGATAGGTGCCGACCACGCCGCGCGCATCATCGGCGATATCATGATCGAGCACGAGCAAATGATCGGCCACGTGATCGAACCGGTCTCGATCCCGCCCGCTTCGCAGGGTCGCCGCATCCGGCTTTGCGCCCAGTTCATCGTAGAACACGCGAAAACGCAAGGCTTGGGCCGCATCGATCTCATCGGCGGTCACCGCCAGCCGCACCCCCAGATTTCCGGCGCGCAGCTCCTCGAACGGCACCGTCGGCGCCAGCGTGACCGGGCCGAGTGTCGTGTCCGGGATCATCGTGCGGCGGTTTTCACAAGCGCGCCGACCTCGCCATCGTCCGGCGTCTGTGCATCGGCACGGATTTTACGCCCGAACAACTCGATCTTGAGCGATACCAAGTCAAACCCATGCCGCGCGGCAACCCGGCGCATCAGGATCTCGGTTTCCGGCTCATCGAACTCGATGACCTTGCCGTTATCCTGATCGATCAGATGGAAATGGTCCCGCTCGCCCGACATTTCATACCGCGCCCGACGGCTGCCCAGATTGCGCCGCTCAAGAATACCGTGCAGTTCGAACAACCGCACGGTCCGATAGACCGTCGCAAGTGAAATCCGGGGATCGAGCGTGTGCGCGAGCTGATGCAGCTCATCCACATCGGGGTGATCGTTGGCTTCGGACAGGATGCGTGCAATGACCCGGCGGGGGCCGGTCATCTTGAGCCCGCGGGCCACGCACAGACGCTCGATCCGGCTCTCCATCAAGCGCCTTGTGAACCATCTGAACAGCCCGGTCCAGCCTTATCGATCACGCAGGTGGTCGGACCGGACCGGGTGAAACCCCCGGAACCACGCGTGACCGGCGTAACGGTCACGCGGGATTGTTCAGGATTTAGGCACGTAATAGTTGCAGAATCCGTTCGGCGAGACCACGCCGGCAACCTGCTGACACATCGAACCGGCCGGGATGTAGTTCGTACATGTCGTGCATCTCGCGCCACCTGGTGCGGGATGATCGATATAGCCGGCCTGCGCCTTGGTTGCCTTGCTCGAAGCCTGGGCAGAGCGCAGCCCGGCATTTGCCAGCATCGTGCCGGTCACGCCCAGCAGCGCCCCCTTCAGACACGCCCGCCGATCGATCGTGTGATCCGTCATGGTAACCTCCTCTGCTGCGAGACGAAAACGCCCGGCATACTATCTGGTTACAATCTCAGGTTCCATTGCCGCGAGCTTGGCGAGGAGGTTGTTCTGTGCCGCGGTTGGGATCTGTTCGGTATCCATCGCACGGATCATATCCTCCGCCAGCGCGTTGAAGGCGTTCTGGGTCACGCCCATGTGAGCATGGATCGCGCGCATGCTCATGTCGAACGGGCAACCGCCCCCCTCCAGATTGCAGACCTGCGCCACCAATGCCGCTTTCAGCGCCGGGATATTGGTGTGCGCGAAATAGAAATTGATCCGCTTGTCCCCGGCGACATTGCCGACGAAGGTATTGATCAGCGCGGTGACCCCGGCATGACCGCCGAACGCCTGGTAGTCATCGCTTGTGGCATAAGCCGGCGTCATGGTCGCGGCCCCGATCGATAGCGCCGTGGCGCCGATCATGGTTGCGAGACGTAACTTGTTCATTCGTCGTGCTCCAATAGAACGGGTTGATGCGATCAGAAATAACCGGTGAGGGACAGATACAGCCCGTCCGAATTCTTGACGGGAACGATATTGCCGCCTGACAATTCACTGCCGATCGTGCCGAGATCGACATAGGCCGCCGTGATCGAGAGATTTTTGTTCGGGAAATAGGCGACGAACAGATCCTTCCAGGCGCCGCCCTGATTGAGGTCCAGCGCGCCACCCACCGGAAAACGAGGCTGATCGCGATATTCGCCACCGACCGCGACGTCGCGATCAAGAAAATACGCCGCCGTCACGAAAGGCTCGACGTGATAGCCCGATTTATAGTGACCGCTCGCAGGGGTGCCACCAAAGCCGAGCAAGCCTTCATCATCGGCATTGGTGACGTTCAGACCGCCGCTGACCACCGTGTAATGGCCGAACAACCCGTCAAGCCACAGTTTCGTCGCAACGAGATAGAAATTGGTGCCGCTGGCGTGGCTGCCCAGCGCATCGACGATGTTGCGCCCGGAGCCGGGATACGCACCGCTGACGTTTTCGTGATATTGCAAGCCCACGGAAACCACCGGTTCCAGCGAATTCTGGTCGTAAACGGCATTGCCGATCAGCCGTGCCTTCACGCTGAAAATATTCTGAGCCAGGTTGAAATTCGAGCCGAGGCCAAGCGAATTACCGGGACGGCCCAGATCGAAATCCTGCCGGGCGACCGAAATCTCGACGCGATTGTCGATCCCGATCAGCGCACCGCCGGCATTCAACGCGTAGCTTCCCGCGATGTCATGCGTGTAGAACGCCGTGCCGCCGATTTGATCGTCAGTTTCATAGCCGCCGATGAACGCGAGCGGGTTCAAACCACCGCCCGCAACCCCCGTGATCGAGGTGACGCCGCCGGTCGCGTTCAGGCCGCCCTCGGCGAACATGCCGCTGCGGGCCTGCGCCTGCGGCGCCATCGCCATCAGACCAGCCGTGAGCAGCGCGACGCTTCCCAGTGCCGCTGATCCAGTCAAGCCTTGTTTCAACGGGACAGTTTCCATGCCAGCCTCCTGTTATAAAGTTACTCGTTTTGACAGAAAAATATCTAATATCGCATATTAAAAATAACCTGAGAATACGACGTTTGTTACATTCTAATTCATCAAGTTCTATCGCCAAAGATTGCAGATTTCACAGTAAAGCTTACAATTTAAGGAACAGATAAACAACAATTATCGAAGTTACGACATCCAAAACCGATAATCTCACCCCTACTACGGTGCCACGACGCGATCGGATGCAGGGGCGGCGTTTTTTTCCGGCCGGCCAGATCGCGGTTCTGGCCGCCGGCGCCGCATCCGGATTGCCTGACCCGGTGTAGTCACCTACAAGATGCGCGATGTCTCGGGATTATTCTGTTTGAGCGAAGCCGTGGCGGGTCCGGCGGTCCATGATGACCTCACGGCGCTGCTGCGCCGATGCGCCAACCGGGACCCGCTCGCGTTGCGCGCCCTCTATGACACCATGGCCCCCACGATGCTCGGTATCGCCTTGCGTCTGCTGCGCAACCGGCCCCATGCCGAGGAAACCCTGCAGGAAGCCTTCCTGCAGATCTGGCGCAATGCCGATCGGTTCGATCCTTCGCGCGGCTCCCCGAAAGCCTGGATGATCGGCATCCTGCGGTATCGCGCCCTCGATCGTCTCGAAACCGAACGCCACCACACCGGCACCGACGAGTTGCCCGATGTCGCGGCTGAAGTCCCGGTCGGTCTCGAAGACAGTCACGCCCTCTCCGGCTGCATCAAGGAACTGCCCGAACACTGGCAACGCTCGATCATGCTTTCCTATGTCGAGGGGTATTCGCACAGCGAAATCGCGGCCCTGACCAACACCCCCCTGGGGACGATCAAAAGCTGGATCGTCCGCTCCCTCGATGCGCTGAAGAAATGTCTTGAACGATGAGTGACGAAACGCCCCCATCGCCCGACCGCGCCGGTCTCTACGTGCTCGGCCTGCTGCGCGGCCAGGACCGCAGCGCATTCGAGGCCGATCTGGCGGTCGATCCGGTGCTGGCGAGCGACGTCGCCGCATGGGAATCACGCCTGCTGCCGCTCTCCCTCGCCATCCCGGCGGTGCAACCCGCGCCGACAATCTGGCGCGAGATCGAACGAATCCTCACCCCGCACGACGCCCCGGCCGCCCTGCCGGCCGCGCGTCCCCCTCGCGCGGCCTGGCGCGAAACCCTTTGGAACAGTATCGCGGTCTGGCGCGGCATCGGCGGGTTGGCGATCGCCGGCGCCCTTGCCCTCGTCCTCCTGCGGCCGCATCCGCCCGCCGCGCCGCGCATGGTCGCGGTTTTGTCCGGCAAGGCCGGGCCGGTGTTCACCCTCGCCCTGCGCCGCGACGGTGCCATGAGCATCGCCCCGGTCGGTCACGTCAAACCACCGCCGGGCAAGGTCTGGCAACTCTGGGCGGTGGCCGGCGGTGAAAAGCCGGTGCCGATCGGCTTCGTCGCGGCAACGGGGACCACCCTGCCGCCCGATCGGATGCCGGCCGATCTGCGCAAACCCGAAATCCTGATCGCCGTCACGATCGAACCCCCCGGCGGGTCACCAACCGGCCAGCCCGACACGCCGATCGTCTTTTCCGGCCCCATCCTCCCGCTCGGCGCTGGCGCCTGAGGCGTGACCGCCGTCAGGGATGACCCGTGAGGGTCGCGAGGTGATAAGCCGCCGCGAGACCGCCAGCCGCGAGCACGAGCAACCCCGCCACGGGCGGGCTGCCGGTTTTTCCCCCGGAATAGGCGCTGGCATAGGCCGATTGGAACACATTGTTCGATGACGTCGCGATCAGCACGGCGGCGGCGCGGACCGAGGTCGGAATCGCGCCGATACTGTGCTGTGCGAGGCTCAGGACGAAGGGATTGATGTCGGTGACACCGATGATCCCAGCCAGTGAATAAACGCCGCCGGAGCCAAAGCGGCGCATCACGAACGCGGCCAGGATCGAGACCACGACGAACAGGGTCGCGAAGGTGAGGGCCGTGCCGATGCCGAGCGGGTTGGCGACGGGTTCGATCGGCGGCGCCGGCGATGCGACCCTGGCGTCATACCAGTACCAGCCGAGGGCGATTGCCGCGCCGGCAAGGGCGAGTCCGGCCATCCAGGGTGCCAGGGCGAGCGCCATGGCACGATCGAACAACGCGATCACGATGAGCAGACGCAAATACATCACCGCATTCGCGAGCACGATGCCGCTCTGCGCCTCGCGTCGGGTTTCAGGATTGGTCCGGGCGCGGCGGGCGAGCACGATGGTGGTGACGGTCGAGGAATAGATCCCGCCCAGAAACGCGACCAGCAGCCCCGATCCATTCGGCACCACATAGCGGCGCAGCAGATAACTGCCGTACGACACGGTGCTCACCGCAACCATGGCGAGCCAGACCTGATAGGGGGTGATCGTCGTCAGGCTGGTCACCGGCCGATCCGGCAGTAGCGGCAGCACCAGGCCGGTGAGCAGCAGAAACCGCCCGGCATTGACGATTTCCGCAAGCTCGATGCGCTGGGCCAGCCGGTGCAGGGTTTCACGCGCGGTCAGCAGCAACACGCCCGCGACGGTGACGCCGATCGCCAGCCACGCCGGCCCGGCAATCGCGACCGGACCGATCAGAAAGGCAAGACTGTTGCAGATCGGCGCCATCAGCCCGACGTTAGGCAGCCCGTCCGGCTGGACCTCCGCCATGCCATGCCAATAATAGAGGCCGAGCCACGCATTCAGCCCGAGAAACCCGACGCCCAGGAGCCACGGCGGCGATGGGTCGATCTGGTAGAGCAGACCACCGATGATGGCGAGCAGCGGAAAGCTGCGAATCCCTCCGGGCCTCTTCTGATGCGCGCGGGCGTGAAATTCCTCGAAGGCGAGACCAAAAAAGAAGCTCAGGCCGATCAGGAGAAGCCAGGACACGATCCGGGGCGTGAGGGGGGGAAGTGTCATTGTCACCGCATCAGGGTTGGACCTCGCCGCGAGACCATTCAGGCAAAATCGATGATATTGGCTTACATCAAAACGCCAGTGACACAAAACCGCCCCAGGATGGGGATGCCGTGCCACGCTGTCCAGCGCCGCGCTTCCGAGTCGCGCCAGATCGCACGCACCGCGGCGCTGCGCGCGCCTGATCGAAACGATGCTTGAAATTCAAGGTTCTTTTTCAAACACCTTGCGGTTTCTTCACTCCGTTGTTGACGCACGGACACGCTGAACGCTACGTGCTGATCGTGTCAAATACGATAAACCCGCTTCCCACCATCCGAATTCGCGGCCGTTCGTTCATGGCGTTGATCGTGGTGCCTGAGTCGCCGTTCGAGGCATGGCTAACCGCGCTCGATCAGCAGATGGCGCGATCGGCCGGATTTTTCGTCGATCGGCCGGTAGTGGTCAATCTGGCGGCGATGGCCGGGTCGGATGAGGATCCCGCCGCCGTGCTCGCCGCGCTTGAGGCGCGGGATCTGCGGATCATCGGGGTCGAGGGAGTCGAGATGGCCGCGCTGCGCGGCACACCGTGGTTCGGCGCCACGCTGGCAGCCCCCGGACGCGAGGGTAAGCCCGACAAATTCATCGATGTGCCGGAAGCCGTGGCGCCAACGGCGGTCGAACCGGTCGAACCGGCGCCGGCACCGGCGCGGCGGCCGTCGCTTCTGGTCAATCGGCCGGTGCGATCGGGCCAGTCGGTCGTGTTCGAGGAGGGCGATGTGACGGTGATCGGGCCGGTTTCGTCCGGTGCCGAGATCATCGCGGGCGGCTCGATCCATGTCTATGGCACGTTGCGTGGCAGGGCGGTGGCCGGGTTGCTCGGCGGCGCGGAGGCACGGATTTTTTGCAGCAAGCTGGCGGCGGAACTGCTCGCGATCGACGGGTTGTATCGCACGGCGGATCACTGGGGTGTCGGATTGCAGGGCAAACCGGTGCAGATCTGGCTGGACGACAAGGAATTGCGCCTCGCGGCGCTGGATTAGGGAGCACGATATGTCGAAGGTTCTGGTCGTTACATCGGGAAAGGGCGGGGTCGGCAAGACGACCTCCTCCGCCGCCTTAGGTGCCGCACTCGCGCAGGCGGGCAAGAATGTCGTTGTGGTCGATTTCGACGTCGGTCTGCGTAACCTCGATCTGATCATGGGGGCCGAGCGCCGGGTTGTCTTCGATCTGGTCAATGTGGTGCAGGGCGATGCGAAGCTGGCGCAGGCCCTGATCCGCGACAAGCGGGTCGAGACGCTGTCACTTCTGCCGGCCTCGCAGACCCGCGACAAGGATGCGCTGACCCCCGAGGGGGTCGAGCGGGTGATCAACGAGTTGCGCGAGAAGTTCGATTGGATCGTGTGCGACAGCCCCGCCGGGATCGAGCGGGGGGCAACGCTTGCGATGCGTCACGCCGATATGGCGGTCGTGGTGACCAACCCGGAGGTTTCCTCGGTGCGCGATTCCGACCGCATCATCGGATTGCTTGATTCAAAAACGGCACGGGCCGAGGCCGGTGAAACGATGGAGAAGCATCTGCTGCTCACCCGCTACGATCCCGGCCGCGCGGCGCGGGGCGAGATGCTGAAAGTGGAGGATGTGCTGGAAATTCTGGCGATACCCCTGCTCGGCATCATCCCCGACAGCGAGGACGTTCTGAAGGCCTCGAACGTCGGTTGTCCGGTCACGTTGCACAATCCGCTGTCAGGCCCGGCCCGGGCCTATGCCGAGGCGGCGCGGCGCTTACTGGGCGAGACGATCGAGGTGACCATGCCGGTCGAGAAAAAGGGTCTGATGAGCCGGCTGTTCGGACGGAAGGTCGCATGAGCATCTTCAGTTTCTTCACCCGCGCGCGCACGGCTCCGGTCGCGCGGGAACGGTTGCAGTTGCTGCTTGCCCATGAGCGGTCGCTGTCAGGCAAATCCGATCTCGCGGTGATCCTGCGCGAGGAGATTTTGGCGGTGATTGCCAAGCACATCACGATCGACCGCGAAAAGGTCAAGGTCAAGCTCGACCGCGACGGCACGATCTCCACCCTGGAAATCGACATCGAGATGCCAGAAGCCGTCGCCCTGAAGCATTGATCCGGTCGCAACGGCCGAATCGCTCCGGCATGAAGTCCTCGCCGGGCTGACCCCTGGCGTTGGGCGCCATCATCATCCATTTATTTGCGGTGGCACCACACCCCGAAACCTGGCTCCAACCCCGCCCTGAAGGCCTGTTCTGCATCCCCGGCGGCTTCTTCATCGATCCGGTTCGCGCGGTCGATCGCGCCATCATCACCCATGGCCACGCCGATCACGCGCGGCCGGGGCATCGGCATGTGCTTGCCAGCGTCGAAACCCTCGCGATCATGCGCAGCCGCCTCGGTGATGACAGGGCGGGGGCAACCCAGCAGCCGCTCGCCCCGGGTGAAATCCTCCGCATCAACGACGTCGATGTCACCCTGGTTCCCGCCGGTCACGTTCTGGGGTCGTGCCAGGTGGTGATGGAGTATCAGGGCAGCCGCGCCGTGGTGTCCGGCGATTACAAGCGCCGCGCCGACCCGACCTGTGCGCCGTTCGCGCCGGTGGTGTGCGACGTGTTCGTCACCGAAGCGACCTTCGGCCTGCCGGTGTTCCGCCACCCCGACACCGCCAAGGAAATCGCCAAACTGCTCGATTCGATGCGCGTGTTTCCCGAACGGCCGCATCTGATCGGCGCGTATGGATTGGGCAAATCGCAGCGGGTGATCGCGCTGCTGCGCGCGTCCGGCTACGATGCGCCGATCTATCTGCACGGTGCGCTCGCGAAACTCTGCACGCTCTACGGCGAACTCGGGATCGACCTCGGCGATCTGCGCCCTGCAACGGTGGCCGATAAAGCCGCACTGCGCGGGGCGGTGGTGGTGGCACCGCCCTCCGCCGTGGCGGATCGCTGGGCCCGGCGGCTCGATGATCCGGTCGTCGCGGTCGCCTCGGGCTGGATGCGGGTGCGCCAGCGCGCCAAAGCGAGCGGGGTCGAACTGCCGCTGATCATTTCCGATCATGCCGACTGGGACGAACTACTCGCCACCGTAATTGATGTGCAGGCCCCGGAAATCTGGGTCACCCATGGCAACGAAACCGCACTGATCTATCAGCTTGGTCTGATGGGCCGGCGCGGTCGGGCGCTGAGTTTGATCGGGTATGGTGACGAGGGGGAAGATACGTGAGGCAGGGAAGTGAAGGGAAGTCCTTCTTTTTTGTAAAAAAGAAGCAAAAAACTTTTGTTAATCTGGGTCACGGGCGCTTTCACCGGCACGAACCCAAATTAACAAAGTTTTTTTGCTTCTTTTTGTTCACAAAAAGAAGTCTTAACCTTACCTTGCCTATGCTTCCATGAAAGCCTTCGCCGACCTTCTGGAGCGCCTGCTCTACACCCAGGGCCGCAACGCCAAGATCGCCCTGCTCGCCGATTATTTCGGCACAAGGCCAGACCCCGAGCGGGGTTATGCGCTGGCGGCGATTGCCGGTAAGCTCGATTTTCCCGGCGCGAAGCCTGCGGTGTTGCGGGCTTTGGTCGCGACGCGGGCGGACCCTGAGTTATTCGCGTTGTCCTATGATTATGTCGGTGATCTGGCCGAGGCGATTGCGCTGATCTGGCCGAAGGCGGCGATCGAGGC
>NZ_JBMFGY010000064.1:12399-18046 GCF_049977125.1 Acidiphilium sp.
GACTGGCTGGAGCGCCGCGCCGCGCGGCCCGATCCGGGCACCACGCCGGTGTTTCGCCCGCCGATGCTGGCCCATCCGATCGAGGCGGCCGATCGGGCCGGGCTCGATTGGTCGGCGTATCGGGCGGAGTGGAAATGGGATGGCATACGGGTGCAACTGGTCGCGACGCCGGGCGGCAAGCGGCTGTATTCGCGCGGGGCGGATGATATTTCGGCGAGTTTCCCGGAAATCATGGATGCGATGGCGTTCGACGCGGTGCTGGATGGTGAGTTGCTGGTGATCCGCGATGGTGTCGTCGCGCCCTTCGCGGATCTGCAGCAGCGGCTCAACCGCAAGCTTGTCAGCGCCAGGGCGCGGGCGGATTTCCCGGTTGCGGTGCGGTTGTACGACATGCTGTTCGAGGGGGCGGAGGATCTGCGTGGCTTGCCATTCGATGCGCGGCGCGCACGGCTCGACGCCTGGTATGACGCAACACGGCCGGCATTGATGGATGTGTCGGCGCAGATACCGTTCAGCACCGAGGCGGAACTCGCGGCGTTGAGAGCGAGTGCGCGGGATGACGGGATCGAGGGGTTGATGCTGAAAGCGGGATCGAGCCCGTATCTGGCGGGTCGGCCGAAAGGGTATTGGTGGAAATGGAAGCGCGATCCGCTCAGCCTCGATTGCGTGCTGATGTATGCCCAGCGCGGCCATGGCCGGCGCAGTTCATTCTATTCGGATTACACCTTCGGCGTCTGGACCGAGGAAGGGCGGCTGGTGCCGATCGGCAAGGCCTATTCCGGCTACACCGATGCCGAGTTGCTGGTGCTGGATAAATGGATCAGGTCACACACCACCGCGACCTACGGGCCGGTGCGCGAGGTGGAACCGGGCATTGTGCTCGAAATCGGCTTCGATGCGGCGCAGCGCTCGACCCGGCATAAATCGGGCATCGCGCTGCGGTTTCCGCGGATTTTGCGTCTGCGGCTGGACAAGCCGCCGGGTGAGGCGGATCGGCTGGAGACGGCGCTGCGATTGGTCGCTACGGTGCCGGATGAGGGTCTGACTCCGGCCAGAAATCTTCCGTCATCATCTGGGTGAACGACCAGGGGCAGGGGGTGGGAAATCCGCTTTCGGCGAGACCCGTCTCGTTTTCCGCCTCGATCCGCGCGATCCGATAGGCTTCGGCGATCGCTTCGGGCAGGATCGATTTCAGGCTTGGATTGTCCTTGATGTGAGATTCGAGGCTGATGCGCTGCACCCGCACGCTGTTGCGCCAGCTATGGCCGCGGAACGCTGGTTGAAATTGCCATTTCAGCAGGTGCAGCAGCAAGATTGTCAGTCGGCTCACCAATTCGCGCTTTTCGGTTTTGCCCATGGTCTCGATTTCAGTGGCGATGTGTTCGATATCGGCTTCGGCGAGCTTGCCGGCGCGCAGGAGTCCGGCCTGTCGGTGGGCCCAGGCGTAGAAATCCTGTTCGTAGAGGGTCGCGTTGCTCATATCGCCGTCTCCGGGCATCGGATACAACCGCGTTTTTATGCCAAGCAGAGTCGCACCGCAATCCGGATCGTTAAGCGGCGTCCGGCGCCAGCACGCCGAGGGCGGCGGCAATGCCGAACGCGCCGGGCAGGGCGCTGTGGGGAAACAAGGTGGTGACGTGACCGAGTTTGCGGCCATCGCGGGCGGCGGTTTTGCCGTAGTGGTGGGGGATCAGCCCCGGCGTTGCGACGATTTCGGGCCAGAGTGCGAGGTCGGCGGGGCCGACCAGGTTTTTCATCACCGCGTCGGAATGGCGGGTCGCGGCGGGGAGAGGCAGGCCGGCGACGGCGCGGATATGGAGTTCGAACTGGCTGGCGGGGCAGGCGTCGATCGTCCAGTGACCGGAATTATGCGGGCGAGGGGCGATTTCGTTGGCGAGGAGGCGGCCATCGGCATCGACGAAGAATTCGACCGCCATCAGGCCGATAAGGCCGAGGCGGTCGGCGATGTGCAGGGCCAGGGTTTGTGCTTCGCGGCGGAGATCGGGGTCGAACGGCGCGGGGGCGAGGGTGAGGTCGAGGATGTGGTCGCGATGGCGGTTTTCCACCGTGTCGAACGCGGTGCTGGCGCCATCGGCACCGCGTGCGACGATGACCGAGCATTCGCAGGCGAAATCAACGAAGCCTTCCAGGATCAGCGGTTTCGGGTTGAGCAGGGTGAAGGCGATTTCGGCTTCGCCGGCGGATTGGATCAGCGCCTGGCCCTTGCCGTCATAGCCGAGGCGGGTGGTTTTCAGCACGGCGGGCAGGCCGATCGTGGCGATCGCCGCGCGTAGCTGGGCCAGGGTTTCGACCGGCGCCCAAGGGGCGGTGCGGACGCCAGCGGCGTTGAGGAAGGTTTTTTCGGCGATACGGTCCTGGCTGATCCGCAGACTGTCCGGCCCCGGGCGGACCGGGCGGCGTTCGGCCAGCAGGTCGAGCCCTTCGGCGGAGACGTTCTCGAACTCGAAGGTGATGATGTCGACCGCTTCGGCGAAGCGGATCAGGGCGGCGTTGTCATCGTAATCGGCGAGGGTGGTGAGGCTTGCAACCTGCGAGGCCGGGGCGTCGGGCTCGGGGGTGAAGATATGGCAGCGATAGCCCAGGCGGGCGGCGGCCATGGCGGACATGCGGCCCAATTGGCCACCGCCGACGATGCCGATGGTGGCGTTGGGCGGAAGGGGAAACGGCATGATCAGTCTTCCGGTGTTTCGGGGACGCCTGCGGTCTGTGCGGCGCGCCAGGCGATCAGGCGGTCGGCGAGGGCGGGATCGGACTGGGCCAGGATCGCGGCGGCGAAGAGACCGGCATTGATCGCGCCGGGTTTGCCGATGGCAAAGGTGGCGACCGGGATGCCTCCGGGCATTTGGACGATCGAATACAAACTGTCCAGACCGCGCAGCGCGTGGGAGTCGATCGGGACGCCGAGGACCGGCACGGTGGTGAGCGATGCGACCATGCCGGGGAGATGGGCGGCGCCGCCGGCGCCGGCGATGATCACGCGCAGGCCGCGGGAGTGGGCCGATTTGGCGTAGGCGATCATGCGGTCAGGGGTGCGGTGGGCCGAGACCACACGGGATTCGAACGGCAGTTTCAGCATGTCCAGAATTTCGATGGCGAAGCGCAGGGTCGGGAAATCCGACCGGCTGCCCATGATCACGCCGACGAGGGGCGGATTCATGCGATATTATCGGGGATCAAGCGGCTTTCGAGGCGCAGGATCTGATCGCGGAGAAGGAGTTTGCGCTTTTTCAGGCGCTGGACCTGGAGCTGGTCGATCGCGCCCTGGTCGCCGAGCCGGGCGATTACGGTGTCGAGGTCGCGGTGTTCGCTGCGGAGTCCGTGCAGCTGGCGAAGCAGATTATCCTTGTCGGTCAGCATGATCGGCTCCTTAGCACAGGGACGCAACCAACTCCTACCCTGGTTTCGATCGCCGATCCATGCATCGCGTGACCATTGGGTTGCGTAAAAGTTTGGTGACAACCGGCGGGATCCGGGCTTAGTCTCAAAACCGGTACGCCGATGAGGCGGCCGAGACGTTCCCGTTGGCGATCCATTTTTGGAGAGGAGTTTGTAATGAGCTTGGAAGCGAGACTCGAGTCGTTGAAGACCCGCCACGCCGGCGTCGATGCCCGGATCACCGACGAGGATCGGCGCCCGCGTCCCGATGACGATAACCTCGCACGGCTCAAACTGGAAAAACTCCGTTTGAAGGAAGAAATGGAACGGTTGCGGACGCGCCAATAGGCGCGATCCTGCACGGCGCCTGAGCCGGTCCGCCCGGCTCAGGCGTGAATTTCAGGCCGCCTCGTCTTCGACATGGGGCAAAACCGGGGGGATGGGCTGGCCTTCGCGCACGGCCTTGGTGTTGGCGGCGTTCACGGCGTCGTTCAGGTCGGATTGCTTGCACAGGCCGAGAATGACGGGGTCGCGCGGCTTGATGTTGGCTGAGTTCCAGTGGCTGCGTTCACGCACTTTCTGGATGGTTTCCTTGGTGGTGCCGAGCAGCTTGACGATGGCGGCGTCCTGCACCAGCGGATAGTTGCGCAGAATGAAGGCGATTGCATCCGGCCGGTCGATGCGCTTGGCGACGGGGGTGTATTTGGCGCCCTTGCTGCGCTTGGCGCCGGGGTTGGCGGCTTCGAGAACCTTCAGCCGGGCGGCGGGGTCGGCTTCGCAACGCTTGATCGCTTCGGCCGTGGTCTGTTTGTTGGCGACCGGATCGTAGCCGACGATGCCCTGCGCCACCTCCCCATCCGCGATGGCCTGGATTTCGAGCGGATGCATGCCGCAGAAATCGGCGATCTGTTCGAAGGTCAGAGCGGTTTTTTCGATCAGCCACACGGCGGTGGCTTTCGGCATCAATGGAAGCGTCATGATCATACCTCAGAGAGAGCGGCGGGCGGCCAAGTTCGTGCCTCGGCGGAGCCGACATACAATAGCCACGGTGATATGGTGCACAGTATGTATGCTGGTCAAGCGATTCCGCGCTGCGATCATTGCAGACCGCCCCCTCGTCGGGCGACGGAGGTTGGAACCAGGGCATTGAAAGAGCGGCGCTGAACCAGGGGTGGGCCTTGCGCGCGATGCCGGGACAGGAAATATAACGAGGATGATTGATCCGTTCGGCCGAACCATCACCTATCTGCGCATCTCCGTCACCGACCGGTGCGATTTTCGCTGTGTCTATTGCATGGCCGAGGACATGAATTTTCTGCCCAAGGCGGATCTTCTGTCGCTCGAGGAGTTGGAGCGGCTGGCCGGCGCGTTCGTGCGGCTTGGCGTGCGCAAGCTGCGGTTGACCGGGGGGGAGCCGCTGGTGCGGCGGGGCGTGATGGCGCTGGTCAATCGGCTGGGGCTTCAGATCGGCCATGGGCTGGATGAGCTGACCCTGACCACCAATGGCAGCCAATTGGCGCGCTATGCCGATGAACTGGCCGCGGCGGGCGTGCGGCGGATCAATGTCAGTATCGATACGCTCGATGCGGTGAAATTTGCCGCGATCACCCGCTGGGGCCGGTTGCCGCAGGTGCTCGAGGGTGTGAAGGCGGCGAAGGCGGCCGGGTTGCGGGTGAAGATCAATGCGGTGGCGCTCAAGGATGTCAATGAGCATGAATTCGATGCGATGCTGGCGTGGTGCGGCGCGCAGGGGTTTGATCTGTGCCTGATCGAGACGATGCCGCTGGGTGAGATCGATGGCGACCGGATGGAGCAGTATCTGCCGTTGTCCTTGGTGCGACAGCGCCTGGCGGCGAACTGGACCCTGACGCCGAGCGATTATGCGACCGGGGGACCGGCGCGGTATTTCGATGTGGCCGAGACCGGGACACGGTTGGGCTTGATCACGCCGTTGACCCATAATTTCTGCGAGGGCTGCAACCGGGTGCGGCTGACCTGCACCGGGACGCTTTATATGTGTCTCGGTCAGGACGATGCGGCGGATCTGCGCGGCGTGATGCGCGCGAGCGATGATGACACCGTGCTCGAGGCGGCGATCCGGGCGGCGATCGCGCGTAAGCCGCGAGGGCATGATTTCGTGATCGACCGGACGCATAACCGGCCCGCGCTGGCACGGCACATGAGCGTGACCGGCGGCTAGAGCGTTATGCTTTCAGCTTAACGCTCTAGCTCTATGTTTTTTCGAGCGATT
>NZ_JBMFGY010000065.1:0-17707 GCF_049977125.1 Acidiphilium sp.
CGGCAATGCTGATCAGGGCGAAGGCGAGTTGGCGTATGAAGCGCAGCAGACCCGCTCCGCGCGGACGGGCTTCGATCTCGATCCGGGGGCGGGTCTGCTGGTCCATTGCCTGGCCCGCCGGTTTAGCCGGCGGGTTGGTAGGTTGGCGCGTATTGCCGGATTGCGGCGGTCGCCTTGGACGTGGCGAGATTTTTCGGCGTCAGCAGAAAATAAGGTGTGGCGATGCGTTTCGGCAGTGTCTTGCCCGCGATTTTATCGAGGAGCGCGACAACCGCGTAATAGCCCATGTCATAGGGTGATTGCAGGATCGAGGCCTGGATGACGCCGGATTTGACGTAGGCGATCTCGCCGAGATCGGCATCGAAGCCAACCACCCTGACCTTCGAATGGGCCCGCTGCACGGCTTCGGCGGGGCCAAGCGCCGCGCGGTCGTTAGCGCCGAAAATAACGGCAAGTTTCGGGTATTGGGTAAGCATGGTGGTTGCAATCCGCAAACCGGTGCTGACGTCGTTTTGTGAATACTCAATCGGCCCCATCCGTTTGATCGCAGTGAAGGATTTCATCCCGAGCATAAATCCCTTGGGTCTTGCGATGCCGGTCGAGGCGGTGTGGTTGAAATCGACGATTGCATACTGACCTTTGCCGTGCATCAGGTGCTGGGCGGTGTATTTCGCAAGAGCGGCGGCGGCACCGATGTTTGATGTCGCGAGAAAGCAATCGGCGATGTTCGGCGACAGGCCAGAATCGACCGTAACAACCGGAATATGATGTGCCAGCGCGGATTTCACCGGCTTGAGCAGCGCCTGCGGGTTCTGCGCCGCGAGGATCAGCCCATCGGTACCCGCGGTCACCGCATTATTGACCATGCCGATCTGGCCCGCGAGATCAAGTCCGCTCGCGGGGGCCTCGAAGCTGACCGAGACGCCGAATTTCTTTGCCGCCGCATCCGCGCCGTCGCGCACCGCGAGCCAGTAGGGCGAGGCGTTGGATTTCGTGATGAGCTCAAAATGATAATGTTTCGTGGGTTTGGCCGGGATCGGAAGTGCAGCGATGGTCGCCGCGGGCGCGGCCTCGGCGCACGGCCCCGTGATGATGACGCCAGCGAGCAATGCGACTGAACCGGCTGCGGCCAGGGTGAGATTGTTTGGTTTCATGGCTGTTCCTCTCGTTTGGTATTGGTTGATTTATTATTGGTCTGGGCATCCGCATAACCTGTCATATAGCGGATCAGTTCGGTTTGATCGGTGTCTTCGCACCGCGCGTCGAACACCTTGCGCCCCCGATACATGACCATCACGCGGTCGCAGACCCCGAGAATTTCGACCAGATTATGGCCGATGAACAGCACGCCGATACCCTCGCTGCCGAGTTGGCGGGCCATTTTCAGGACGTTTTCGGTCTCCATTACAGCCAGTGCCGCGGTGGGTTCGTCCATGATGACGATCCGCGCCTTCCAGTAGAGCGCGCGGGCGATCGCAACGGCTTGGCGCTGGCCGCCGGACAAATCGAGCACCCGTGTCGATGGATCGGGGATATGACTTTCAATCCGGGCGAGCAGAGCAGCGACCTCGCCGTGGATTTTGGCTTCGTCAAGCATCGGGAGAACGCCGCCAAGCCGGCGCATCGGTTCACGGCCAAGGAAAATATTGGCGCCGACATCGAGATGGTCGGCAAGAGCGAGGTCCTGATAGATCGTCTCGATCCCGGCGTTGCGGGCATCGCGTGGGGTTCTGAAATTCGTGGCTCTTCCCTCAAGCGTCACGCTGCCGGAATCTGGACGGTAGACGCCGGAGATCACCTTCATCAGAGTCGATTTTCCAGCCCCGTTGTCACCGACCACGCCGAGCACTTCACCGGCCGAGACGGCGAGTGAAACGTCGCGCAGCACTTCAACGGCACCGAACCGCTTCTGAATTCCGGTGACGGCCAGTGCAGGGCTGGTCATCACAACGGACCCGTGCGGGAAGCGGCAGATGATCCAGAGATTAATGCGCGGGGCATCATCATCATCGGCGTCCTTTCGCCGTGCGGCGGCTCGTTCATCCCTTGGCGATCCGGACCTAATGGTCAGTGTCGATGGACCAATGGCCGGACCTTTAGTGAAGCGATAGCAACCATGCCTGCCCGTGGCAAGACACTCATTCGTGCAGGAACACCGTAATCACCATATCGAGATGGCGTTGCATCGCGCTGCGGGCGCGCTCTTCGATGCCGTTGCGGATCGCATCGAGAATGGCCTCGTGCTGCATTTCCGATTGCTCGACCATCCGGTCCGTCGTGTAGAGGCTTTGAAGGCGGCGGAACATGCCGCCATAGGCGTGGCCGAGCAGGAGGATCATGAATTGCTCGAACGCAGCATTACCGCTTGCCTGAGCGATACGGATGTGAAACATCCGATCGCCTGGATGGGTGGTAGAGCGATTTTTATTATCCGCCCGGTTTTGTGCAAAGGCCGCTTCGATGGCGGCAATATCGGCCATCGTCGCGCGGCGGGCGGCCAATGCAGCCGCTTCGGGCTCGATCACAAGCCGCGCCTGCAACAGCGCAAAGGGCGGGATTTCAACGTCGAGGTCGAGGGCGACCGGCAATTCTGGATCGGGATCGGGCCGGGTCAGGCGCATGACCCGGCGCATGAGAGAATCGTTTTGCGCCTCAATCGGCGGAATGGCGCGAACCAGAACGCCATCACCAACACGGACATCGATGATGCCGAGCACTTCGAGTGCGATGAGCGCCTCGCGAACCGATGACCGGCTGACGCCGAGTGCAGCCGCAAATTCACGTTCTGGCGGCAGATAACTACCGACCGGGTAAGTGCCATTGACAATCAAGTCACTGATCTGATCGGCGATCTGGCTATACAGGCGTCGGCTCCGGATCGGCTCCAGCATGGCGGCATGTCTCGCTTTGGCGACCCCACTTGCGTCGGGGGTACGCGTTTGATAGGCATGCCCTAGCATTGGTCCGGCCAATGATCCAGTGATCGAATCATTTGATTTGGGGAATCGCCACATGACCATGATTACGGGGTTTCAGACCTTTGATCTGCGATTCCCCACCTCGCGCCTTCGCGATGGCTCCGATGCGATGAACCCAGACCCGGATTATTCGGCCGCGTATGTCATTCTGCGCAGCGACAAGGGCGGGTTGGAGGGGCACGGGCTGACCTTCACAATTGGGCGCGGGACCGAAATCTGCGTCGCTGCAATCCGCGCCCTCGCGCCGCGTGTGGTCGGCCTCGATCTGGACTGGATCAGGGCCGACCCCGCGCGCTTCTGGCGTCATGTCACCGGTGATTCGCAGCTCCGCTGGATCGGTCCGGATAAGGGCGCCATCCATCTCGCAACCGCCGCGATCGTCAATGCCGTGTGGGATTTATGGGCGAAGGCGGCTGGGCAGCCGCTCTGGCGATTGCTCGGCGAGATGAGTCCCGAGGATTTGGTTCGCGCGATCGATTTTCGCTACATCACTGATTGCATCACGCCGGATGAGGCGCTTGATCTATTGCGCCGCGCCGCCGTGGGCAAGGCCGAACGGATCCAATCCCTGATGAACCAAGGGTATCCCTGCTACACGACCTCCGCCGGTTGGCTCGGCTATGACGACAACAAGCTGCGCCGCCTGACGAGCGAGGCCGTGCAGTCTGGGTTCAGATACATCAAATTCAAGGTTGGTCAGAACCTCGAGGATGATATTCGGCGCCTCACCATCGCACGCGAGGTTGCTGGGGATCAGTGTCGCTTCATGATCGATGCGAACCAAGTCTGGGACGTCGGCGAAGCGATCGCCTGGGTAAGACGGCTTGCCTTTGCGAAACCCTGGTTCATCGAGGAACCGACCAGCCCCGACGACATCGAGGGTCATCGCGCGATCCGTGAGGCGGTGGCGCCGATTAAGGTGGCCACTGGCGAGATGTGCCAGAACCGGGTGATGTTCAAGCAGTTCATCATGGGCGGCGCGATCGATATCGTTCAGATCGACGCTTGCCGCCTCGGCGGAGTCAACGAGGTGCTGGCAGTTCTGCTCATGGCGGCGAAGTACGAATTGCCCGTATGGCCGCATGCCGGCGGGGTGGGGCTGTGCGAATACGTCCAGCATCTCGCGATGATCGACTATCTGGCGATCTCGGGAACCATGACCGATCGGGCGGTCGAGTATGTCGATCATCTTCACGAGCATTTCGTCGATCCCTGCGTGATCCGCGATGCCGGCTACCTGCCGCCGACCGCCCCCGGCTATTCGATCACCATGAAACCGGAAACCCTGCGCGACTTCCAGTTTCACGAGACCGTGTGATGAACCTCGGTCTGGCGAGAAAGGTGATTGTCGTGACCGGCGGGGCATCGGGTATCGGTGCTGCGATCGTGCGGCAACTGGAAGGCGAGGCGGCGCTGCCTGTGGTGTTCGATCGCAGCGCCGGCACGCGGCTGGACAATTACAAGCTCGATCTGGCCGATCCGGAAGCGTGTGCCAGTGCCATCGCGGAAGTCATCGGACGGCATCGACGCATCGATGGGTTGGTCAACAACGCTGGCGTGAATGATGCCGCCGGGCTCGATGCCGGGGTCGCCGCATTCCGGAACTCGCTGGAGCGCAACCTCGTGCCCTACTACACGATGATGCATCTCTGTGTGCCGCATCTGCGGGTCTCGCGAGGAGCCGTGGTCAATATCGCTTCGAAAGTGGCTTTGACCGGGCAGGGCGGTACTAGCGGATACGCCGCCGCGAAGGGGGGGCAACTCGCGCTGACCCGGGAATGGGCGACGGAACTCGCGGCCGCTGGTGTGCGGGTCAACGCGATCGTGCCCGCCGAGGTTGATACGCCGATGTATCGGCAATGGCTGGCCACGCAGGTTAATCCGGCCGCGCGGCTGGCGGCGATCACCGGCGCCATCCCGCTTGGCGCACGGATGACGACGCCGGATGAGATCGCCGCCATGACGCTGTTTCTTCTGTCTGATCGCTCGGCACACACGACCGGACAGTGGCAGGTCGTCGATGGCGGTTATGTTCACCTTGACCGCGCCCTTCGACGGGGAGAGGGCTGATGCTGCTTGGAATCGATCCGCTGCTGAGCGCAGATCTGCTTCATGCGCTGCGGGCCATGGGGCATGGGGATACGATTGCGATCGTCGATGCGAATTTTCCGGCAGCAACCTGTGCGCGGCGCCTGATCATGGCTCCTGGCTGCGATGCGGACCCGATGCTGCGTGCGGTTCTGAGTGTGCTGCCGATCGATGATTTTGTCACCGAACCGCTGGTGACTATGCAGGTCGTGGACGACCCCGCCGCCGTGCCGCTGGCGGTGGCGGTGTTTCGGACCCTTGCGGGGGTGACCCCAATGGGCAGTGTCGCGCGGCATGATTTCTACATCAGGGCGCGTGCCGCGTTCGCCATCGTCCAGACCGGTGATCAACGGGCTTACGCCAATATCATCCTCACCAAGGGCGTGATCGGGGCCCGCTGATAGGATGCGGATCGACGCCCACATGCATCTATGGCAGGTAGCGCGTGGCGATTACGGCTGGTTGACACCGGATTTGCCGATCTATCGTGACTATGGACTCGACGATGCACGGACCGTCGCGAGCGAAATCGATGGCGTGATTCTCATTCAGGCGGCGCCGAGCGAGGCTGAGACGCACTTCCTGCTCGACATCGCGCACCGCTCGAACCGCTTCGTCCGCGCGGTGGTCGGTTGGACCGATCTTGCCGCTCCCGAGGCACCGGCGCGAATCGCGGCCCTCGCGCGCAACCCGATGCTGCGGGGGCTGCGGCCGATGTTGCAGGATATTGCCGACCCGGATTGGATTTTGCGCGCCGATGTCACCCGCGGTCTCGATGCGATGGTGCAGGCCGGGCTTTCTCTTGATCTGTTGATCCGCCCGATTCATCTGACTCGTTGCATCTCCCTTGCCACGCGGCATCCTGGTCTGGCAATGGTCATTGACCATGGCGCAAAGCCGGATATTGCCGGTGGCGATATTTCGCGCTGGGCTGAATTGATGGCGACGATCGCGGCGCATCCGAACCTCGCCTGCAAATTATCCGGTCTCCTGAGCGAATGTGCGCCCGGTGACAGCAGCAGCGATGTGCGTCCCTACGCGCGGGTTGTGATCGAATGTTTCGGTCCCGATCGGGTAATCTGGGGCAGTGATTGGCCGGTCCTCACGTTGGCGGCGACGTATCAACATTGGCACTCGCTCGCGACCGCCATTGTCCGTGCCGAGAGCCCTGCCGCTGAGTTTGCAATTTTCGGTGGCAATGCGGAGAGGTTCTATCGACTTCAGCGCACCGATCGATGATCGGGCGCCACTACCGTAATTTGGCTTCGTCAACGCCTGTCGGTTTCTCTTAAAGGGGGTCTGCCTTATTCTTGGTGCTCTCCCCCATCTGCGCTAATTCCGGCGATGCCGGTGGTTGGTACCACCCATATCGTAGAGATGAGAACGCATAAATCGTGGGCGCCAGGTGCCAAGGCCAACGTTTACAGCGTCAAACGGGGCATCGATCGATAGCTCGTCGAGGTCGAAGTGCAACGGCAACCCAGCCGAAGAGCGCGTTGAAATAGCCAATTTTACACTACCAGGTGGGGCACGATCGGGCACTGGCTGTGGCGTGCCGTCGATGACCGAGGCGATGTGCTGGACATCCCGGTTCAGAAACGGCGGAATGCCCGGGCCGCCCTGAGTTTTTTCCGCACGCTGATGCGCCGATGACGTCAGCCACGCGTCGCGGTGACCGATAAACTCCGCAGCTACAATGTTGAACTCCGCACGAAATGCCGCAGCGCCGATCATCGGCCCCATAAGCGGTTGAATAACCAGATCGAAGCGTCTCACTGCAATAAAAGGCAACGAGAAAAGATCATGAGTCGACTCAAGTTCCCGGGTCATGCCCAGAGATACCTCGCCGACAACAACCAGATTACCACACTGTTCCGCCCGGAACGCTACCGTCCCTCCGCCGGATCATTCCGCCACAGCCGAGCCGATGCATTTTCGCTCTGGTCCGACTACGCCGCCAACCTGGCCGCCTGATCGATCGGGTCTCAGCCAAATCGCACATCTTCCGATCAACCTGAAAATGCCGTTCAAGGCTCTGCTCATCACAACACCTGAATTGACAAGCCGCCCCCACGGCTCGACACTTCCAAAAGGATGTTCAGATCCGCATGGGAGAATACATGGTTGAATTCACCGAGATTGCTTCAGGTCTGGCCTTCCCAGAAGGTCCGATCGCGATGGAGGATGGATCGGTTCTCGTCGTCGAAATCGCGGCTGAGCGGCTAACGCGGATTGCCATCGATGGTCGTCACCAGCATATCGCCCGCCTGCCGGGCGGGCCCAATGGGGCGGCAATCGGGCCGGATGGTGCCTGCTATGTCTGTAACAATGGCGGGTCGTTCCACTACACCGAGGTGGACGGGCTGCTTTTCCCGGGACCGACGCCGCCGACGCATAGGGGCGGATCAATCGATCGGGTCGATCTTGCGACAGGAAAGGCGGAGGCGATCTACACCCATTGCGGTGATATCCGCCTCTGCGGTCCGAACGACATTGTCTTCGACCGGTATGGCGGGTTCTGGTTCACCGATCACGGTGCGACGGCAGACCACCATCGCCGGCGCATTGTGACCGGCGTATTCTATGCCCAGTCTGACGGGTCGTCGATTATCGAGGTGATTTTTCCGCTCGACGCACCAAACGGGATCGGCCTCTCGCCGGATGGCGGAACGCTCTATGTCGCTGAAACCTTTACGGGTCGGCTCTGGGCCTTTGAGGTTGCCGGGCCCGGCCGGATCAACCCGGCACCAACGCTCTGGCCGCCGCATGGTGGACGGCTGGTCGCCGCCCCTGGCGGGCTGACCCTGTTCGACAGTCTCGGTGTCGACGGCGATGGCCATGTAAACGTAGCGACCTTGTTGAACGGCGGCATCACCTGCGCAGCACCGGACGGTTCCTCGGTGGAGCACATTGCTACCGGAGATCCGCTGACTACGAACATCTGTTTTGGCGGTGCGGATCTGCGAACCGCCTATCTCACGCTATCCGGTACCGGGCGGATCGTATCGATGCAATGGCCGCGCCCCGGGCTCAAGCTGAACTATTGAGGCCTGCCACGCTACGGGGTGTGTGATCTCTTTCGCAGAGCGAAGACCGGGCATCGTCCAGATTGCTTGCCGAAAGTGAGGGAGGTTCTTGATGACCGCGACGAACGACAGTGGATACAGGGACGGCGATATTGGCGCCAGACGTCATCGGCCGGGGCGCGGTGCGCTGATGGTCGTTGGTGCGCAAATATACCTGTAGTTGATTCCACTTCGGGTGGCTCGCGTTTGGGTATTTTGATGACGGCTTTCGCCTAGAGCGTTATGCTTTCAGCGTAACGCTCTAGCTCTATTTTTTTTCGAGCGATTTCATGCGATTATGTTGGCGCTGCTGCGTCAACTTAATCGCATATCGCTCTAATGGGGCAGGAAGAGTGGCAAAATTAGGGTGCCATCAGGAACCCGCATGCCGAACAAGCTCAACGACGATCGCCGCCACAAGTTCAAGAAGTTGAGATATCGGGTGACAAACTGGCCGCTTTGTGATGCGGCGTTGGTCTGTCGTGGCGACTTGACGGTATGACTGACTGAACAAGCCGTGGCCGCCTGGTACGCACCGATGCGGACTGGCCGCAGTCGCCAGCGGGTCTATTCTGATCTGGCGATCGAGACCGGCTTGGCGCTCCGCCTGGTTTTGCATCTGGCGTTACGCTAGACCGAAGGCGCGTTACGTTCGAATGTCGGCCTGTTTGGGGCGGTCATCGAGGTTCCTGACCATGCAACCTCCAGCCGCCGGAGTGCATGCCTGAGCATCCTGCCGCAGACGGTGAAGCGAGACGAACCAATCCACCCGCTGATCGACAGCACCGGCCTCAAAATCTACGGCGAGGGCGAATGGCTGGATCAGAAACACGGGGTTCGAGCGCGCAGGCGCTGGCGGAAATTGCATCGCGGTTGATGCCAATACCCAGGAGGTCAACGCCTGCAAATTGACCTCCGACGACATCGGCGATGTCACTGCCGTGCCGAACCTGCTTGGTCAAATTGAGGTGCCGATTGGGGCTGTGGTCGCCGAAAGTGCTTATGATGGACGGTCAGTCTATGATGCCGTGGCGGCAAATTATCCGGGAGCCGCCACCGTTATTCCACCCCGGTCAACCGCGGTTGCGGGACGAAATGAGAACCCAACCCAGCGCGATCGCCATCTTGGGGTGATCACACAGGATGGTCGGCGCGGTTGGCAGCAACGATCCGGCTGTGGGCGACGAAGGCTCTTTGAAACCGCCATATTCCGGTATAAGACCACCGACGGTCGGCAACTTCACGTTCGGACTCTATCAACAGACCGAAGCCAAAATTGCCTGCAAAACCCTGAACCGGATGGCTAGCCTCGGTATGCCGGTGTCCGCGAGGGGTAGATAAACGCTGCCCCACGACGAAATCACAACCATGATCCGACTCATGCAAAAACGCCCAGATCTGCTTTCAGGTCCCCGAAAGGAGCCAGAAATGAAAAATTATCTTGACTCAAAAAGACCCCATACAAATGGCTACCACAAAACTATTGAATAACGGTACTAGGTCGAACGATAAGCGTCGTTTTCATATCATAGTATACAGATGAATATTCTCTACTTTCCCGTCGTGCTCTAATGCCGTCCCGGAGGACCTCTCCCGCCAATTTTCCGATTTTGGCGGCGTCAACCGCGATAGTCGTGATGGAAGGATGGGCGCAGCGTGCAATTTCGAAATCGCCAAAGCCACCCACTGCAATGATCTCCGGCACGCCGATGCCACGCCGTTGGCATTCGGTAATGGCGCCGAAGGCGATCGGATCGCTGGCGCAGACCAGCGCGTCGGTGTCGGGCCAGCGTTCGATCAGGTGCGCGAGACCCTCAGCGCCATGATGCATCGAGAGTGGCGGCAGGCCGTGGCGCAGAATGCGGGGAGGGCCGAGGCCGAGACGGTCGAGCGCATCACGATAGCCGCGTTTGCGTGAGTCGCCACGCGGGTCGCGAGGAGAGGCGCCGCCAAGGAAGGCAATGCGGCGGCGGCCGATCCCGGCGAGGTGCTCGGTCATGATGGCGCCCGCTGTGCGGTTGGAGAAACCAACGACGTGATCAATCGGCTGTTCCGGCAGATCCCAGGTTTCAACGACCGGGATGGCAGAACCTGCCAGACGCTCGGATAGCGCGCGACTATGGACGCCGCCGGTTAGCATGATCCCCTCGGGGCGATGGCGCAGCATCGTTTGTATTAATTCATCTTCTCGATGGATATGGTAGTCGGTGATGCCCAGCAGCAGTTCGAGTTTGGCGTCGTGCAGAACGGTTTCCAGGCCGCGCACGGTCTCGGCGAAATTGGCGTTATCGATCGAGGGAACAATCACGGCGACGAAGCCGGAGCGATGGCTGGCGAGCGCCCCGGCGGCGGCGTGGGGGACGTAGTGAAGACGCTCGATCTCCGCGCGGATGCGAGCCTCGGTTTCGGGCGCGACGCGGTTGCCGCGCAGGGCGCGCGAGACGGTCATTTTTGAAACATGTGCGGCACGGGCGACATCATCCATGGTCGGGGCGCCGGGGTAGGGGGATTTGGCCATGTGGGTGATTCAGAAACTGATCTGTACTTTCATCGCGCGGGATCTGTCGGCGGCGAGGGCAAATGCGGCGGAGGCCTGCACGACCGGGAACACCGCGGTCAGCAGGGGCGCGACATCGATCGCGCCGGCGCCGAGCAGCGTAACGGCGTGATCGAATTCGTGGGTGAAGCGGAATGCGCCGCAGATGTCGATTTCTTTGGCGACGAGACTCATTGAGGAGATTGGCAGATCGCCGCCGAGACCGACCTGGATGATACGCCCGCGCGGTTCGACCACGCCGAGTAGAGCCCCTGGAGCGGCCGCGGCACCTGAGGCTTCAAAACCAATATTGAAATAGCCGCGATCTTCGGTGAAGAGCGAAAGTCCGTCGGGCTTGATCGCTTGGTCGGCGCCGAGAGTGCGGGCGAGAGCGAGGGGTTCGGCGGCAATATCGGTCGCGACGATCGTCGTTGCGCCGGCGTATCGGGCGGCGAGCAGGATGAGGGCGCCGATGGGTCCCATGCCGGCGATGATGACCCGATCGCCGGGTCTTACCCCGGCCCGTTTGACGGCGTGGAGCGCCACCGCCAGCGGTTCGGCGAAAACAGCACGGGCGGGATCGAGACCTTGTGGCAGCGGGACCAGTTGACGGAAATTGACGGTGATTTCCGAACGAAAGGCGCCCTGGACGTGCGGGCGGCGCATTGCGCTGCCGAAGAAGCGCATATCGAGGCAATGATTGCTCTGATCGGCCCGGCAGAAGCGGCAGGTGCCACACGGCAGAGCCGGGTTGATCGCAACGGCGTCGCCGGGGGTGACGCCGGTGACGCCAGGGCCACAAAGCGCGACGGTACCGACGACTTCGTGGCCGAGGATCATGGGTTCGGCGAGCCGAACCGAACCGAAGCCACCGTGGCTTACGTAATGCAGATCGGACCCGCAGATGCCGCCGCGGGTAATGCGAACCTGCACTTCGCCTGCGCCGGGCGGAGGAGCCGGATGGTCTTCGAGACGGAGATCATTCGCCTGATGGATCACGATTGCCGGCATCGCAACTTCCTCCTTGAGACTTCCTATCGCTTCGTGGTAACCCTCATGTGTTAGCGGTAACATGCGCTGCTAATCGCAAGACAGCAAGATCTACACGCCACGCTTTCCGGGGCGATGATGGAGGAGATGTCGCGATGTAAACGGCGATAGTTGCGGCAAGCGACAAGCTACGAACAAAAAACGGCACGATCGGTCCCCACAAGGAACGAGTGGCCAAAAAAGCGACCTATGGTGGGATGATGACGAGCCAGGCATTTGACCTCAGCGGAAAGCGGGCGCTGATTACCGGCGGCAGTCGGGGAATCGGGCTGGCAATCGCGACCAGCTTGGCCGAGGCTGGGGCCGCCGTCGTTTTGAATGCACGCGATCCCGTGGCCTTGGCCAACACACAGTCAGACCTGCGCGCGGCGGGACATCAAGCGACAATAGCACCGTTCGACGTGACAGATGCGGGAGCGGTCGAGCAGGCGGTCGCGGTGCTAGAGGCGGCCGGGGCGATAGATATTCTGATCAACAATGCGGGCATTCAGCATCGCGGACCGGCCGAGACGTTCGCCGAGGCGGATTTCGACCGACTGATGGCGATCAACGCGAAAGGTACGTTTCTGGTCGCCCAGGCGGTCGGACGGCGGATGATCGGGAGGCGGCGGGGAAAGATCATCAATATTGCGTCGGTGCAGAGCGAGCTCGGCCGTGCTTCGATCACGCCGTATGCGATGTCGAAGGGAGCGGTGCGCCAGCTCACCCGCGGGCTGTGTGCGGAATGGGGGCAGTATGGCATTCAGGTCAACGCGATCGCGCCTGGCTACTTCCGCACCGAACTGACTGCGGCGTTGGTGGATGATGCGGCGTTTTCGGCCTGGTTGACCAGCCGCACCCCGGCGAGACGCTGGGGTGAGGTGGCGGAACTGGGAGGCACGGCAGTATTTCTTGCCTCGGCCGCGTCTGATTTCGTCAATGGCCAGACCATTTTCGTCGATGGCGGGCTGACGAGTGTAGTATGAGCGCCACCATCGTCCCACCGTTGCTTGAGATGCGTGGTATCGGAAAATCCTTCGGGGGCACCAGGGCGTTAGATCAGGTGGATCTCACGGTTGGGCATGGCGAGGTCGTAGCCCTGCTGGGTGAAAACGGTGCGGGTAAATCAACACTGATCAAAATCCTGGCCGGGATCGTTCGCATGGATCAAGGCAGCATTGTGTTTCAGGGCCGCGTCGCGACCGGTTCGCCCAACCTGCTGCCGATCCGGTTCATTCATCAGGATTTGGGTTTGGTCGACTGGATGACGGTGAGCGAGAATTTCGGACTGACGCTTGGGTTTCCATGCCGGTTCGGGCTGATCGACCGGGCGGCGACCAAGGCGCGCACGGTGGGGGCCGTCGCAGCTCTCGGTCTCGATTGTCATCCGGACACGCGCATTCGCGATCTTGGTCGGGCGGAGCGGGCATTGGTTGCCATCGCGCGCGCGCTGGCGGCGAACGGCGCAGTGCTGGTGCTCGATGAACCAACCGCGAGCCTGCCGGCCTCGGAGGTCGGGCGGCTGTTCGTGGCGCTGCGGCAGCTTCGGGCGCGCGGGGTGGGCGTTGTCTACGTGTCGCATCGGCTGGACGAGGTGTTCGAGTTGGCGGACCGGGTTGTGGTGTTGCGCGATGGCCGGTTGGCTGGTGCCGGGCCCGTGGCGGGGCTGACTGCGGATGGGTTGATTTCAATGATCGTCGGACAAGGTTTCGCGCGTCATCGACGAACCGGTTCCGCGACCGGCACCACCGAGCGGCTGACGTGTCGCTCTCTCGTGATCGAGACGGCGCCGGCTCTTAATGCGAGCTTCCGTGCGGGAGAGATCGTCGGACTTGCCGGGCTCGTCGGCGCCGGCCAGGAGCGTCTGGGGCGTGCGTTATTCGGACGAGCTGCAGTGCGTGGCGGTGGTATCGTTCTCAATGGGGTCGCCTACGTGCCCCGAACGCCGCGGCATGCCATGGCGCAGGGGATCGGTTTTGTAGCGGGCGACCGGACCGGTGAATCGACAGCAGCGCGGCTTAGTATCGCCGAGAATTCATTTCTGAACCCTTATGCGCATGGGATGCGCGCGCTCGATTACCTAACGCCGCGTCGTATCAATCGCCGGGCGCACACGCTGGGTCGGCGGGTCGGATTACGGCCCAACGCGCCAGGATTGCTGTTAGAACAGCTCTCGGGGGGCAACCAGCAAAAGGTGGTGGTGGGCCGCTGGCTCGATCAGGGTGTGCGATTGCTCGTAGTGGAAGATCCGACCGCGGGCGTCGATGTCGGTGCACGAGCTGAGATTTATCGACTGTTTACCGAGGCCGTGTTGGCGGGGACGACGATTCTGGTGGTGTCCTCGGACTTCGAGGAAATTGCGCAGATATGCGACCGGGCACTGGTGTTCGACCGAGGCGAGGTGGTGGCAGAATTAGCGGGCGAGGCGCTCACCATCGATCGGCTGATCGGGGCGGCATCGGCTGGGGTGTTCTCACGCCGAAAGGAAGGGAGCCAGCATGGAATCGCTCAAATCTGACGCGCTTGAGCCCAGCGGAGCCGAGCGCGAACACATGGGACGTGGTGAGTTGGTGCGTCGCGCGCTCACCACTTATGGGCTACCCATCATTACGATTTTTATGATCGCGCTGTTCTCCATCCTGCTACCCAACACATTCCCAACCGCCGACAATTTTCGCGCGGTATTTGTGGTGAAATCGGTTGTCGCATTGCTTGCGCTCGCTGCGTTGCTGCCAATGATCGCAGGGCGGATTGATCTGACGGTAGGCTACGGCATTGTCATGTGGTCGATCATCGCGATCAGCCTGCAGGTGCAGTATCACTGGCCGTGGCCGCTCGCGGTGCTCGCCGTGCTTGTGTTGGGCGGCGTGTTCGGGCTGATGAACGGGCTCCTGGTCGAGATTGCTCAGATTGACAGTTTCATCGCCACGCTGGGTACCGGCACAATCATCTATGCCCTGGCTGAATGGTACACCGGCGGGCAGCAGGTGGTCGGCACCCTGAAGGCCGGCTTCACCAACATTAACGATGCGCGATTGTTTGGTATCTTACCACTACCGGTGGTTTATGTGCTGGTGATCGCGACACTTCTGTGGCTCGTGACGGAGCGGATGCCGTTGGGCCGGGTGCTGTATGCAATCGGGGCTAATCGCCGTGCAGCTGAACTGAACGGCATTGCCGTGCGGATTCATGTGGTGGGCGTATTCGTCGCATCGGGGGTCCTCACAGCATTTGCCTCGGTCGTGCTAGCAGCGCAATTGCGGATTGGCGCCACGAGCCTGGGGCTAAGCTATCTGCTGCCCGCACTTGTCGGCGCATTTCTCGGCTCGACCACGATCAAGCCCGGACGGGTCAATGTGTGGGGCACCGTGGTGGCCGAAGTGCTGCTGGCGGTGGGTATTTCCGGGATCGAGCAGCTGGGCGGCGCGTTTTTCGTGTCGAATCTGTTCAATGGCGTGACGCTTGTGCTCTCGATCGGATTGGCCGGTCTCGCACAGCGCCGGCGCACCGTTTATCTGAAGGCGACACGATCGGCGTTGGCGCCGACACCGGCCGCCTCGGCAACAGGGGGGGAATTATGAAACCAGCACTGATCATAGCCATTGCGGCCGCCTCGGTCGGCTTCAGCGCGCGAGCTTTGGCAGCACCGTCAATTCTGGCTGAGGCCAAGGCATTCGTTGCAAAAGCGACCAGCAATAAAATTGCCTATTCCGGACCGACGACCGGACCAAAAGCCGTCTCGCATAAGTTCATCGTCTATGTCTCTGCGGATCAATCAAACGGGGGGGCGCGAGGCGTTGGGAAAGCGGTGGCTGAAGCGGCAAAGGCAATCGGCTGGCGATTTCGGCTGCTCGACGGCAAGGGCACTGCGGCCGGTCAGAACGCGGCGCTCTCGGCCGCTATTGCTCTGAAACCTGATGGCATCGTGCTCGGCGGGCTGGATGCTGTGCAATCTGCTCCGTTCATCGAACAGGCTGACAAGGCGGGCATCAAGGTGGTCGGGTGGAATATTGCGCCCAAACCGGGACCTATGGCGAATCCTGACGTGTTCTATAACGTCGCGCAAGACCCGCTCGATGTGGCCAAGGCTGCGGCGCTATATGCCATCGCACGGTCGGATGGGCATGCGAGGGTGGTTATTTTCACCACCAGCGAATTCTCAATCGCGATGGCTAAATCAAATGAGATGGCGGCGCTGATCCGCCAATGCGCGACCTGCAAATTATTGGCGGTCGAAAACGTACCCCTGTCCTCCACGGCGACGCGAATGCCGCAGGTGACGTCGGCGTTGCTCGCGAAATTTGGCGGGCGCTGGACCTATTCACTCGCCATCAACGATCTGTATTACGATTACATGGCTCCCGGATTGGCCGCGGCAGGCCGCAAGGGCGACGGCCCTCCCTATAACATCTCGGCCGGCGATGGCTCGCAATCGGCGTTTCAGCGAATTCGCTCGCAGCAATTCCAGACAGCGACGGTCGCGGCGCCGCTTGAGCTCGAGGGGTGGCAATGCGTCGATGAACTGAACCGCGCCCTGGCAGGCGCACCGGCGGCCATCGAGCCTGATCCGGTGCATTTGTTCACTTCGGGGAATGTCAATCAGGATGGTGGAAGGGCGGATCTGTTCAACCCACCCGATGGATATAAATCCGTCTTTCTGAAGATTTGGGGGAAATCATTCTAGTCCGGTTTTGGACGCAAGGGGGCTCCGCGCAAGTGGAGACCAGACACGTGCAAATCCAACCGATCATCAGGGAGTGATTATATGACGGAACGGGCGACGATTTTGAGCTTGGGGTCCATCATGCCCTCAGTTGATACCGCGCTCGACAAGACGTTCATCGTCTGGCGCGGCCTTGGCGGGGTACTCGATGAGATTATCAACGTTCACGCTCCGATGATCCGAGCCTTGGTCACGCGCGGGGCGATGCCGGTCGACACGGCTCTGATCGATCGTCTGCCCTGTCTCGAACTGATCGCAAATTTCGGGGTGGGTTATGATTCGGTCGATGTCGCGGCGGCGGCGGCGCGTGGCATTGTTGTGACCAACACACCCGACGTTCTGAACGACGAGATGGGCGATTTTACGATCGGGCTCCTGCTCGCGACGATCAGGCGCCTGCCCCAGGCGGATCGGTATCTGCGGGCGGGGCAGTGGGCGCAAGGTGCATTCCCGCTGGGCGCCAGTCTGCGCGGACGGCGCATTGGCATCGCGGGGATGGGGCGGATCGGCCGGGTCGTGGCGCACCGGCTTTCTGGTTTCGATGTTCCGGTAGCCTACTATGCGCGTAACCGGAACTCCGATCTGCCCTACCGGCATTACCGCGATCTTTGTGCGTTGGCTGGCGATGTCGATATATTGATCGTTGTGCTGCCTGGCGGTGCCGCGACCCATCATGCGGTGGATGCGGCAGTCCTCGCGGCGCTGGGCAGAGACGGTGTGCTGATCAATGTCGCGCGGGGTTCGGTCGTGGATGAGGTGGCACTGATCGACGCGCTTTCGGCGGGCAGGATCCTTGCGGCGGGGCTGGATGTGTTCGCTGCCGAGCCGTTGGTGCCGGCGACGTTGATCGGCATGGACAATGTGGTTCTTCTGCCTCACATCGGCACGGCGACGCATCATACCCGTGGGTTGATGGGCGAATTGCTATTGCGAAACGTCATGTCTTGGTTCGAAGGCATTGGCCCCGTGACGCCTATAGCAATAACCGCATGAGAGGCCTTAGTCCATGGATAGACTTTGGTTGCATCATACCATGCCTATCCGGTTGACGCAGACACCCACTAGAGCCGGATGACATTAAGCTGACGCATAGCCTGCTTTGGCCAGATAATTTTTACATTCTTGCGGCGTGAACGTGTCGAGGAGCGACCCGATGCGCTGCCAGGTTGCCTCTTTCGTGCGCTCTGCGGCTTTCCTGAGCAGGTGTTTGAGCTTGGCGAAGACTTGCTCGATACCTCGCCTTTGCGGCGGGACTGCGCGTCTCGGAGTTGGTCGGATTACGCCTCGA
>NZ_JBMFGY010000066.1:0-17663 GCF_049977125.1 Acidiphilium sp.
CCCCCCTCCCCGCCTCCGGTGCCGATGTCGCCGCCTTCCTTGCCGATGAGCGCGGCCGGGACCTGTCCCCCGAGACACTGAAACTCCGTCGAGCGGCCATACGCTACCTGCACCGCGCTGCCGGCCACCCGGTGCCGACCGATGATGTCTGTGTATCGGACACCATGGCGGGTATTCAGCGCGAGGCCGCCGGACGCGGTGAGACGAAACGCAAGAAGGTCGCAGCGACTGCCCCGGTGATCCGCCGTTTGATCACGCCGATCCAAGACGATCTGCGCGGTCTGCGCGACATCGCAGTGATCCTGGTCGGGTTCGCCGGGGCGCTGCGGCGCTCGGAACTGGCGGCCATCCGGGTCGAACACCTCGAAGCCACGACACGCGGGATCCGGCTGACCCTGCCCCAGACCAAAGGCGAGCAGACACAGGCAGTCACCGTACCCCTCCCCTTCGGCGATACCGATCTCTGCCCAGTCCGCGCCATCACACGCTGGCAGGCCGCCTCAGGGATCACCAGCGGCCCATTATTCCGTCGGATCTGGCAGCCGCCGCTACGCTGGACGACCGCAACTGCCCATGAGCAACCGGCGATGCGACTCGGGACGAACGCCCTCACCGCCCAGAGCATCGCGCTGATCGTGCAGCACCGGGCGATAAATGCCGGATTTAAGCGGCGTGACCTCGGCGGCCACAGTCTCAAGCGCGGCGCACTGACGAGCGGAATGGAAGCTGGCGCCCACCCGGCCCGCCTGAAGCGGCTCGGTCGGCATAAATCCTACGCCATGCTCGGCGAATATCTGGAGTTCGGCGACCTGTTCGAAGGGCACCCGCTTTCCGGAGTCCTGTAAATACCTCAGGTCGCAAAAATCTATCGTGCTGATCGTACAGCACCGGGCGACAATCGCCGTGTTCAAGCGGAGTGAACGGGGGGTACAGGCGTGCACTGACCAATAGGATGGAAGTCGGCGCCCCCCCTGCCCGGCTAAACCAGATCGGTCGCCATAAATCGTACGGTATACTCTGCGAATATCTTGAATTAGGCGAACTACACGAAGGGCATCCGCTTTTCGCGGTCCAATAAATACCTCAGATCGCAAAAAACTAGCGCAGCACTTGCGCTTTTCACGGAGTTGCAGACTTGCAACTGCACCAAAACTCGAAGCATACACGACGATGACGCGCTAGATCGTTTGGGCGTTGGTCACGCCTACACAACATCGCTGAAAGCACCTTAAAACCATAAATCGATCGTGCGCCCATGCATGGTGTAGAAATGGTCACCTCATCGCGCTCTCCGGCTGGGTTGGTCGGGTTTATCAGGCTGCTGCGCCAGACAGCTTGATGATGGGTTGATCGCATTAACTGGCGTTTGTTCCCTGCGAGTAATAGCGTCCGCGACGCACGCCCCACTCATCGTTTTGTTCGAACCGGATGGCGCCGACGAGCCGGCGGATTGCGCCTTCGTTGTGGAATATGCCGACGACGTCGGTGCAGCGTTTGATTTCACTGTTGACCTGCTTGATGGGGTTGGTGGAACTGATCTTGGTGTGACGTCCTTTGGGGGACATCACGTAGGCCAGGACGTCTTTCTCCCTGTCACGCATCATTGCGGCAAGCCTGCCGGTCATGGGGCGCAGTTGGTCGTCGACCTGGCACCACTGGGCGCTAGCGCTGGCCGCATCATCCTGGACGAAGTCAATTTCCAACGAAGGCAGAAACAACACCGCGGCCCTGGCGGCCGGCATGAGCAGATCTGGCCAAGGTTCCGCCGGCGAAGTTGGTGGAAAGCCCGCGGAGGGAAGCATGTTGCGCGTCGCGTACACCTGCGAATGCTGCCAGGTGGCGTGCAACACCTTGGCGATCGCGGCCTTTAGACCTTCAAGGGCATCCGAGATCGCCAGCTTGACCCCGCGAAGGCCGCGGCGGGCGAGGCTTCGGAGGAATTCGGTCCAGAACGTCTCCGCCTTGGACGCGTCGATCACCATGCCGAGCACTTCGCGCCGGCCATCACCATTGACGCCGGTTGCGATGTTCACGGCGATCGAAACGATCCGGCCGGCCTCGCGCACCTTCAGATAGGTCGCGTCTAGCCACACATACGGCCAGTCGCCCTTCAGGGGGCAGTTTAGGAATCCGTCGATCTTGCCGTCGATTTCGCCGCACAGGCGGAAGACCTGGCTTTTGCTGATGCCGCTCATGCCGAAGGATTGCACGAGCTCGTCGACCGAGCGGGTCAACACGCCCTGGACATCGTTGATCCGCTTCGCGGTTCAACCCTGGATCACGGCCGCGAGCGCCTTCTCGGCCATCCGGCGGGGTTCGAGGAAGGCCGGAAAGCAACTGGCGTGGCGCAATTTGGGCACGCGCAGCTCGATCGTAGCGGCACGGGTTTCCCAAATGCGGTCGCGGTATCCGTTGCTGGTTGACGTGCTCCTCGCTGCGTTTGCCGTAGGGCGCGCCGGTCAGGCTCTCGGCCTCAAGTTCCATCAGGCGTTGGGCGGTGCAACCCACCATCTCACGCAACAGATCGGCATCGGAACTCTTCTCCAGCAGCACGCGAAGGGCCATAGTCGGACCGGTCATCGTTGTGATCTCCTCGGGTCAGTGTTGGTGGTTTGGATTTCCAACCATAACCAAAGACCAACGATGACCACCGCTGGGGGCACGCCCCATAACTGTAATAGCCGCATGGGCTTCGAGCCATACGGTGCTCTCGACATAGCATGTGTCGCGAAGATCGGCTGACCGGTTTCCTTGCACACTGATGGCCATCAGCACGGTCGCGATTCGCCAGGATTTTCCGGACATCGTCTCTTCGTCTTATTCCAGTCGCATCCAATTGGCTTCAACTGCCAAACGACCGATGCAAAGGGTACGCAGTATTCGAACCGATGAACTTGGTACGTGTCAGCGATGCGCGTCGTACGCCATGTTCGAGTCCCGCCGATGACAGCGGTACGCGACTCGCACTTAGGTCCGATGGAAAAGGTACTATACCTAAAGCATTATTTTCCTCAGAAAATCCTGAGAGGATCCTGGGAACAACCATCTTAAATTGAACCAAGATCATCGGTCAGCTTTCGCTTTCAGGCGACAACTGCTTCTAATTGCAAAAGTTGGTGGGCATTTCCCCACACTTGTGGTACCAACATTGCCTATCGCGTCTCAGAATCGGAGTTTTCCGTGTGACCACAACGTCCCCCTTAGGGCAACAGGTACATCTTGCTCTGGTACGCCACGGCCCTGATGTGGCAAGTGCAATCGCGCGGGATGCTGGACAGCCCGACCTGTTTGATCGTGTCTCCGCCGTCGCACAGGAGACTCCCACACCCAGTTTTCTACACTCCGCACTTTGCGCAATGTCCTTGCCAGTTCGACGTCCGCACGATGATCAGTTGCCGATTATTCGGCAAGACGGACAATATACTCTCGTAATAACCCCAAAATCGGTGGTGACCAGACTCAATGGTACCCAACAACTACAAAGCATTGGCGTTCCCTATGGCACGATGCCGCGCCTCATACTGATCCACATAATGACAGAAGCCGTCCGAACTAAGTCACGCCACATTGCGCTCGGCGACAATTTCACAGATTGGATGCGCCGAATGGGGTACCGAACCTTCAGCTATGGTCCCCGAGGATCTGCCACTCTCTTGCGGGAACAACTTGATAGATTGCTCGCCTGCGAGTGGATGATCCGCTGGGACAATGACAAAGCAAACGGCGACCATGAATTCGGCATTCGCGAAATCAAGCTGAGCAACGAGTATGTTGGAGTCGACCGCAAAGCTGGGTCCTTCATGCGCCAGATTATTATGACGGAAGGCTTCTTCGGGCATCTGAAAGATCACGCGGTGCCATTGAACGAGCATGCAATCCGTCAATTGCGTGATTCGGCGACTGCTCTCGATCTCTATACTTGGCTAGCCTACCGGTTACCTAGGATTGCCGGTAGCCGTCCAGCAACCCTAACCTGGTCACAATTAGCGGTCCATTTTGGCAATGACGGGAAAAATATCCGCAAATTTCGTCAAACGATTCGAGACGCCTGGGATCGAAATGTATCCGCAGTATACCCAGAGGCAAAGGCGGACTTTGGCACGGGGCTGATCAAATTACACTCATCCCCGCCACCTCTGCATCAGAAACCGGTACGCGGCTTAGCTCTAGTCGCGACCACCGATGGAAAAGGTACGGTAAACGATAGAGTTGAAAGCAAAGGACAATTGGGAGATACGCTTGCACACTCATCATCCACCGCGGAAACTTTTCTCCAGGCTTTGAATGAGGCTTTGGGTGTCGCAGTTGCCAAGGCGTGGCTGCGAGGCGTGACAATGGAAATTGTCGAGGGCCAGTGGGTGCTCCTAGCAGAAACCCATTTCAAGGCTAGTTGGATTGGCACTCATTTTGATACGGAAATTAGAAAAGCCGGACAAACGGCCGGGATCACCGAAACCGTCAGGGTGCGAGTACGTCCAGTATAGGACAATCTAGCCTGATTTTATGCCCTCACCAACTATGAGATGAAACAGATGGACGTGCACGCAACCACCGGAGCCATAACGAACCTCTTTGAACGGTCTCTCGACGTGCTGAACTCACTCCGTTCCCGCAGCCAAGATGGTCAACGGCAGCAACGGTTGAGCCCGAGGTTCTCGATTACCAGAACTGCTGCATTGGTTGGTCGAAGTGCGGCGGCGATCCGGGATGCAGAGAAGGACGGCCGCCTGCCCGCCATCGAACGGACGTCGAGCAATCGGCGCATCGGCTACACTCTTGCTGAGATAAATAAGATGCGAGAATTATTCGGTACTCGACCGTGGCGCGTTGCTGGAGATCCCCTGGCAGTCCTCGCGGTTCAGAATTTCAAAGGAGGTGTCGGGAAATCAACCGTCTCTGCGCATTTGGCGCAATACCTGGCAATTCAAGGTTACCGTGTCTGTCTAATCGACTGTGACAGCCAAGGGTCTACAACTGCCCTCTTTGGCTATGTGCCTGATCTCGATATCGAAGAGGAAGCGACCCTTTACCCGTTCATCCGAAGCGCAGAGATGGGCAGCCTTGCATATGCCGTCCGGGAAACGCATTGGGATGGCTTGTATCTGATACCAGCCAATCTGAAACTGTATGCAGCCGAATATGAACTCGCTGCGCGCATTGCCCGAGGTGGGCCGCAACTCCTCAACCGGCTTGCCGAAGGAATTGAGACGATCGGCGACCATTTTGACGTCGTTATCCTCGACCCACCGCCAGCCTTGGGTACTATCTCGTTGTCGGTGATGCGCGCCGCCAACGCGCTGTTGGTGCCAATCCCGCCCACCGTAGTTGATTTCACCTCCACGACAAGTTTTTTCGGAATGCTGGTCGAAACGATGCAAGCACTCGAGGCCGGTAACCTGCCGATAAACCTTTCATGGATGAGGTTGGTTGCTACCCGGGCAGATGAGCAGAAATCCATGCAACGCGAACTTATGACGCTGATGCGTAGCTTGTTTGGTGACCTCATGTTGCGCACTTCTATTAAGGACAGCGCCGAAATTGATAACGCATCGGCTCGTTTGATGACCGTTTACGAACTCGACGGCCCGGTTACATCACGAGAAACTTACAACCGGTGCATGACATACCTTAACGGTGTGAATGAAGAAATTGAGACATTGATCCGGTTGACTTGGAAAAGTCAGGAAGAAAAACTCCGCGGCGAGGGCGTGCTATGATAAGCAGTTGCAGCTCTGCAATTGGCAACTAACTCATTGATACTGAAGGGCAAGAACATGGCGGTTGGGAACAAGGGATTTGCGGCGGGCCTTACGGGGCCATCGTCCGCGTCACCAGGAGCGACACGATTGCCACCAAAGACCGGGATTCTCGAAATGCGTGATAACCGTCTGGCGCAATTAGCGGGCGGTTCCGTTGTGTCGCGGGTTCACGAGTTGGTCGACCCCGCGCGCTGCCGAATTTGGGGAGATCATAACCGCGATTATGACGCATTGTCAGAAGAAAACTGCAATGATCTTATCGAGAGCTTCAAGGCTCAAGGGAGACAGGAGGTCCCGGCGATCGTTCGCCGCGTCAAGGACGATCACGCGTTCGACTATGAAGTGATCTGCGGAGCCCGGCGGCACTGGTCTGCGTCTTGGATGCGCAACCATAATTATCCTGAGTTCCGGTTCCTTGTGGAACCACGAGAATTAACAGACGAAGAGGCCTTTCGATTGGCCGATCTTGAGAATCGCAGCCGTCGCGACCTCTCAGATTATGAACGTGCATCTGATTATCTACGGGCGGTTGACCGATACTATCGCGGTAGCCAGCAGACGATGGCAGAACGCCTCGAAGTCAGCAAAAGTTGGCTAAGCCGTTACTTGGAGCTCGCGAGGCTGCCTGCCGAGATACTGCGAAGCTTCGGTTCACCCCATGTCATTGGTGTAAGTCATGGCGCAGTATTGGCACCACTGCTGAGGAAGGACCCAATCCGCCCGCTTCTGATCAGCGAAGCGGCCAAAATCGCGCAGGAGCAGCAAGAACGTGGGGCGTCCGGTCTGCATCAACTGACACCTGCTGCGGTTCTCGAACGCCTCGTTGCGGCTTCAAAGCGTACTACAGGCGTCCGGCGTGGCGCGATGCCTTTGGAGCGCACGGTGAGAAGCGAGAGCGGCATTCTGATCGCACGGGGGATGAGGTCGCGAAAGAGTGGCAGCTTAACCATTGTTGTGCCTACACCCAACAAGTTTGAACGAAACGATGTATTGAGTGCGATCACTCGTTTGCTCGAAGAACTGTCCAATAAAAATTAGTGCAGCCGCTATTATGTCGTTTATTCAGTTGAAATTATTTATTGGACGTCAACGCGACTGACGAGCGTAATATAGTTAGGTTTTAAACCCGAATCAGATCGATCAATTCATCCTCGGTCAGACGGCCAGCGACCTCGCCGCCTTCGAGCAGTTCGGAGGCAAGATCGCGCTTGTCCCGGTGCAAATTGAGGATGCGCTCCTCGATGCTGCCTTCCATGATCAGCCGATAGATCGTTACCGGCCGTTCTTGACCGATGCGGTGGGCACGATCCGAGGCTTGGTCTTCGACGGCCGGGTTCCACCAGGGGTCAAGATGAACCACATAATCTGCCGCTGTCAGGTTCAATCCGGTGCCGCCGGCACGCAGGCTGATCAGAAACAAATCGGACTGCCCGGACTGGAACGCAGCTACCCTGCGCTCCCGATCGGCTGCCGGCGTGCTGCCATCGAGATATTCATAGCTGATGCCACGCTGATCCAGTGCAGCGCGGATCAGACCGAGATGGCCGACGAACTGGCTGAACACGAGCGCCCGATGCCGGTTGCGGATCAACTCCTCGACTAGGCCCAGAAAGGTCTCGAGCTTGCTGCTTGGCACCGAAGCGTCCGCATCAATCAGCGCCGGGTTGCAACAGGCCCGCCGCAGACGCGTGATCTCAGCTAGAATGTGGATCTTACGCTTGCCGGGCTGAGCGTCCAGGGCGGCGAGGCTGTCCAGTGCCTGGCGGCGGAGCGCCTCGTAGAAAACGCGCTCGGCCTCGTTCATCTCCACCACGATCGTCTGTTCGGTGCGAGGCGGCAGTTCGCTCAGCACTGCGGCCTTGGTTCGGCGCAGCAGAAACGGCCGTATCAGGGTCCGCAACGCCTGACGCGCTTTTGGATCGCGATCCCGCTCGATCGGAACGGCGAACCGCTTCTGAAACGCCTCGCGTGATCCTAACAGGCCGGGATTGAGGAAGTTAAACAGACTCCACAATTCATCGAGGTAATTTTCAACTGGCGTTCCGGTCAGCACCACGCGGAACGCCGCCTGGAGCGACAGGCTGGCTTGCGCGCGCTTGGTATCGGCGTTCTTGATCGCCTGAGCCTCGTCCAGCGCAACCATCGACCACTTAACGTCGGCGAGCGGCGCGCTTTCCTGATGCAGCAATCCATAGCTGCAGATCAGTATGTCGTTTGCCCCAAGAGCAGCAATGAGCGCGGCACGATCGCTGCCCGTCGAAAGACGATGGACTGAAAGCGTCGGAGCGAACCGCCGTAGTTCCGCGCCCCAGTTGGGACAAACTGAGGTTGGGGCAACAACAAGGCAGGGGCCCTTTTGCGCATGTTCGAGCAGCACGGCGATCGTCTGGACGGTCTTGCCGAGCCCCATGTCGTCGGCGAGGCAGGCGCCTGCTCCCCAGCGGGCGAGGCGCGACAGCCAGACGAAACCATCCATCTGATAATCGCGAAGGTCCGCCTGAAGATGAGCCGGCGGGGCAGGGGACCAGCCCTCGGCCGCGGTGATTCGCTGGATCTGCCGCTTCCAGGCGGCATCGGCGGTGATAACGCCGCCCTCTGCTAACGCTGCATCCAGTGCGGCAGCACCCAGCGCGTGGACCCGTCGTCCAGACCGATGCGTTTCAGAGACAGCAGAAAGCTTCTGCAGCTGGCTCTGCATCTGGTGCGTGAGCGCAACGAAACTGCCATCCTCCAGCTTGACGAACCGCCCCTGGGCGCGGCTCAGTCGGTCGAGCAAAAACTGCATCTCCAGAACGCGATCCTCATCGAGAGTGATGGTTCCGTCGACATTGAACCAGTCGCGATCGCGGCTGATCTTCACCTTCATTCGATCGGACGAGGCAGCGTGAACCCGAATCCGCTGACCCTCAGGCCATTCGATCGCAATCGTATGGGGATAGGACTGCAGCTCGAGCAGGCATTCGAGGCTACCCTCAGGATCATCGATCACCCATTCATGAACCTCCGCGCCGCGACGATCTCGCAAGGTCGGGCAGGCGGTGATGAGCGCATCACGTGCGGCGATCTCGGCCTCGAGGTCACGGCTCACACGGATCTGCTTGCCCGCGATCGTGGTCAACACGGAACGCCCGCCAAGGCCGGCGACGTAGGCCGGTCCTTCAACGCCGATCGGCCGCACCATGAGATTGAGCCTCATGCCGCCGTTCTGCGGGATAATCTGAACGACCGGCATTGAGACGCCAGGCTGAACCTCCTGATCGAGTTCTTCGAGCTCGGCGCGGATCGGCAGCGTCGGGTTGGTACCGCGGATTAAGGCAATCAACTGATCCCGCGCCTTGATCGGCACCGTCAGGCCGTGCCGGCCAAGAATATCCTGGATCGACAGCAGACGTCTCGGAAACTCAATTACCCGATAGCGGGTTGGGGTTTCCGCTTCGAGGAAGACAGCCGGTTCGTCGGCGGTATGGGATAGCGCGAGATGAAAGTTCTTTCCCTTTTTGCTGATAACCAGTTCCAGCGGATAGGCGACGAGTTCGATCGGGCGGGACCGCTGCCGCGCATCGAAGACCGCTGGATGGCCCACCAGTGCCGGCAGCACGCGGACCGGGTCGAAATAATAGACCTCGCTGTCTCCCCAGCCGGCGGCTTCTCGGCGCAACCCGACCAGACCGGCGCGATCTTCGGCAGTCAGATAGGTGAGGCGGGGGTCATGCTCGTGCAGCCGCTTCAGGGCGATCGGCCGACCATCAGACCAGCCGGCACCCTTTGCCGTCTGCTCGACGACGTCGATCACCTTGCTGACGGGATCGACGAACCAGGCGAGTCGCTTTCCAGGCCCTTCTCGGGATGCCGAGGGATCGGGTCGTGAAGGTCGTGCTCCCAATAGCGCTTCCAAATTATCGAGGGCGCGCTGCCAGGGTTCCTGGAGGCGCATGAGTTGAGTGAACCGCAGGGTGATCGAGGCACCCACGTTCGCAAGATACGCTTGGTAGGGGGCGGGATCAGGCGCGATCTCAACCAGGATCTCAGCGTGAATCCGTGCGAACAACGGGAAGCGTTCATTCAGACGCCCGAATTCGGTTGCCAGGGCTTCACGGTGTTTGCGGGATATTTCAGGATCGATCGCGAACTCGGCGAGGGCACGCATGGCGAGATCGAGCGGCAGTAAGGGAATGTCCCGTCGGAGCATCTTGATGAAGCCAGATGCCTTGGAATCGAACCCCTGGCTCAGCCAGAGCAGGGCCTGAACGCTCCGATAGGCACCGATCTGACGGGCCTCTGTAGACAGAAGACCATCGAGATAGGTGCTGATCTCATGATGCACGACCGCGTCATTGGCCTCGATCAGGCTGAGCAGAAACAACAAACCGTGGAAATCCTCGAGAAAAGCTTTCCGCCGGCCACGATCCTTGCGCAGGCGTTTCAACGCGGCGCGATATGACTGACGCGCCACATCAGCCTGACCAGTAAGAAACTGGAACGCCGCGGTAGCGCACAATGCCTCGACGGCTGTGGGGTCGGGCAATCGCGCCAGACGGTTCCGAGCTTCGTCGATCCGCCCCGCCAACAGATCGTCGTTGAGCAATGGGGGGACCAAAGCCCCAAACCCTTCCTCATCCTGGACGGTTCTGAAATAAGTCCGTAGCGAATCGAGATCGGGCGTTGTGTCATGCATCTCGAACCGCGCGTCCAGCTTTGCCTTGAACAGGCCAATCTGGATCAGGGGCTGGCGACTGCGCAGCCAGTCGATCCCGATCGGCGTGGCTGAGAACAGTGTCGCCAGCAATTTCGTCGAGCTGTGAGGAACGCAATGCTTGTCATGAAATGCGCATAATGCCGCGAATTGCTCACCGTCGTTGCAGTAGATCGCGTGACGCAGCATGCGGACGAGCGCGGCGTAATCACCCTGATAGCGGCCAGCTCCCCCAAGCATCTGCGCGTAGGAGTTGGTATAAGCGGCATTGACGATAGCGAGGATGTCCGCAGCCTCCGGCGACGTCATCGCATCGACCGTGACGGGATGCAGGAGGATCGGCTTGCAGCCCTCGCGCGTCGTGATCAGCCCCTTGCGCCGCAGGCCATCGAAGGCCAGACGGACCGCATTGTAGGACCAGGGCTTCCCTTTCGGTCCCGGTAGATCGCTATGTGCAAGATGACCGGCAAGACGATATTGATCGGATGAGGGTGCACTAAGGGCCTCGATCCGCATCACCGTCTTCAGGTCGGCGGGGCAATCCAGATAGATCTGCCACAGATCTGATGCCGCAGGGGATTTCGCATTGTCGTTCATGTCGTCAATTGATCTATCGGCAAGAGCGGGTGGATGAAAGGGGCGGCGGTGGCGCTAACTTCGACGATTCGATAGACAGCCCCGCGCCGCTTCGTGCCGCTGGCCCGGCGCCGCAGCTTTGCCCGCAGAAACCTTGCTGCCGCCGCGTCGTTCTCGAAATCCCACCGGCGTGTGCGCCCCGTCGTTCCGATCCGTCCATATGTGATCCTGGCGTTGAGCAGGCCGAACAGATCGCGATCGATCTCGATCCGCCAGCTACGGAACCGGTTCAGCTCCGGCGCTCGGGCGTGAAGTTCGAGAATGACGCCGTTCGTCGCTGGAACATCGTTCATGATCCAGTGAGTCTACGACACGGCGAATCGCAAGGGAATCCCCGACAACCGGTGCAGCTGATTGTAATGTCGACACGCCGGTATCTCGTGGTGGCGAGATCGAAGATCTCAGGTAAACACAGCATATGGCGACAACCGACCCCGCTTCACGTGAGGAACATTCCTCGGTTCCGGAAACCGATTACCAGTCACGCATCCTGAAAGCGGTCTTCGGGCTACCGGGATTTCGGGGTGAGCAGCAGGCGATCATCGAACACGTGGTCGCAGGTGGTGACGCCATCGTTCTGATGCCGACCGGAGGCGGCAAGTCGCTGTGCTACCAGATCCCCTCAATCTGCCGTCACGGTGTCGGCATCGTCGTCTCACCATTGATTGCCTTGATGCGCAATCAGGTCGACATCCTCCGTCAGCTCGGCGTACGCGTCGCCACGCTGAACTCGTCGCTGACCGGCAGCGAACGCCATAAGGCGAAGACCGCGTTGCGCGACGGTAAGCTCGACCTGCTCTACGTCGCGCCCGAGCGGCTGATGATGCCGGATTTCCTGGAAATGCTCGACGGCGCCCGGATCGCGTTGATCGCGATCGACGAAGCCCATTGTGTCAGTCAATGCGGTCATGATTTCCGGCCCGAGTATCTCCAGATCGCCGATCTTGCGACGCGGTTTCCCGGAGTGCCCCGGATCGCGCTCACCGCGACGGCTGACCAACAAACGCGAGAAGACATCCGGCGTCGCCTTAAACTCGATAACGCACGGCTGTTCCTGGCGAGCTTCGATCGGCCCAATATCCGCTACGCCATCATGCCGAAGACCGAGCCTCGTCGGCAGCTGATGAGTTTCCTCAAGACACGCAAGGGTGAAAGCGGAATTGTCTATTGCCTGAGCCGAAAATCGGTCGACGAAACCGCAGCCGGATTGCAGGCCAGCGGTGTCCGGGCGTTGCCTTATCATGCCGGACTGGACGCCGCGATCCGATCGCGTAATCAGGATGCGTTTCTCAAGGAGGAAGGGCTGATCCTGGTGGCGACGATCGCCTGCGGGATGGGGATCGATAAGCCGGACGTCCGGTTCGTTGCTCATCTCGATCTGCCGGGAAGCCTCGAAGCCTATTACCAGGAGACGGGAAGGGCTGGGCGCGATGGGCTGCCCGCCGAGACACTCTTGCTCTACGGCATGCAGGATCTAGTGCTGCGTCGTTCAATGATCGACCAAAGCCATTCTCCACCGGAAATCAAGCGGATCGAACGGGCGAAGCTGGATGCGCTGCTCGGTGTTTGCGAGACCTCCGCGTGCCGGCGGCAAGCACTTCTGGCGCATTTCGGGGAGGTGAGGGCGGAACCTTGTGGCAATTGCGATACCTGTCTGGCCCCAGTTGAAACCTGGGACGGGGCGATCGCGGCGCAGAAGGCGATGTCCGCCGCAAAGCGCACCGGTCAATATTTTGGCGTCGGCCACCTGATCGATATCCTGCTCGGAGCGAACACCGAGAAGATCCGGCGATTTCGGCATGAACGGTTGCCGACGTTCGGCGTGGGCAAGGAATTTACTCGGCAGGTATGGGGCTCGGTATTCCGGCAATTGATCGTCCAGGGAGCGCTCGGCGTCGATCACGATCATTTCGGAGCGCTGAAAATCACTTCGCGCGGAGAGCAAATTCTGCGGGGGAGGGAAGGGATCTCGTTCAGGCGTGATCACGCGACCCGCACCGCGGCCGCGACGGTGGCCAGGACGTCCGAACGGATTGACCTCGGCAAAAACGATGCCCAATTGTTTGCAATGCTGAAGGCAGAGCGGGCACATCTCGCCAAAACCCAGAACCTGCCCGCCTATGTCATCTTCCACGACGAAACACTGGCGGCGATCGCCAAGGCTCGGCCTCATAATCTCGCAGAATTGGCAACGATCCCAGGAATGGGTACGACCAAAATCGATCGCTACGGCATGAACGTCCTCGATGTCATCACGGCATTTGAAGAGCCCGACCATCCCGACGAAGATATGGACGAGTGATCGAGCAAAATCCGGCTTCATCGGGTAGACCTGATTTTCATTGGGGGTATGCGTATTCTGCCGGGGGAATGAGACATGGGACGGGCTGGATCGGAAGTGCCTGAACAGGGCGATCTCTTCGCCGGGAGCGGGTATGATGTGGCAGGGGCAGTGACGACGGTGCCGCATGCGTCGCTCAGTGTCGATTTGCGAAGGATCGATGATGCGGATTTGTTGACTGCCTTATCGGTTGCCGGGTCGAGGGATTGTCAGGCTTACGCGGATGAAGCCGTCCGTCGACATCTTCCGGCAGCGGTTCCAGCACTCTCAGCGCTGTGCAGTCGTTTCAAAGGGTTCGGATTGTCTCGTCCGGTCCGCGAGCAGACCGTCGCCCTGGCGGCATTGGCGGCAATCGGCGGCCCTGAGGCCGCGGACGCAGTGGCGAGGCTGCTTGCGGGCGATGTCGTTGCCGAACCCGGGCTGCCGTTCGCACTCGATGCTGCCATACGGCTAAAGGCTCGCCTGCCGATCAGCATAGTGCGCGACAATCTGGATGCCGCCGAACCCGACCTTCGGGCGCGCGCCTGTCGATGTGCGGTATTCTGGCCATCTACTGCTCCCCGGCTGATCGAACTCCTTGACGATCTCCATCGCGATGTTTCACGCGAGGCCGCCATCGCCCTCGGCTTGATGGGACGACCTGAGGCCATGGCAACGCTGATACATCTGGTCAAGGACGAACCGTCGCCGGAAACCATCGACGCGCTGGCGGCGATCGGCGATGACGATTGCTTTGTCGCCTTGGGACGGGTTGCCGAAGTTTGGCCCGATCTGCGTCATCACGTCGCCCAAGCACTTGCCGACAGCGAGCATCGTCTGGCCATGACGATTCTCCGACGTATTGATCCTGGTCGGACCACGATCGCTAGGGATCGCGATTGAACTGACGCTCGAGGATGCCTGCCGGCATGTCGCGCGTCCTTTCGGATCACCGGCGCTGCGGCAGGTCCTTTTGGATCGCGCGCCAATGTCAGTCGGTTCTCAGCACATACATCACGCCGTTCAGCACCGGGCGCACGTTCACCGTGCGCTTGATGCCGCCACGCGTGGCGCGGGGAGTCTCCGCTTTGGCCCGCGCCCATTCATTTCCGTCAGGACGAGGGCTGGTGGTTGTCCTATCCGCTCCGCATGATGGACTTAATCTCGACAGTGCCGTTGAGGGGATATCGCCTTCCGCACGCTGAGCCTGACGTAGTCCATGATCCATGAATCCACCGAAAATCCCGCAACATTGTGCGCCATTGCTTGTGCTCTCCGTCTTCGAATAGGCGAAACTTCCACAAATCCAAACCACAGTCACTTTTGAGTAAACAAATTTGGATTTAGGGGATTGCCGAACCATCCACCAGTGTGTTGGCCCGACGGGCCGGTGCACCCACCCTTAACCGGCGGTCGAATAATGACAAAGTTCCGCCAATTGCCATGAGGAGACCACCAAACCACAATTCAGGAGCCAACGGGTGAATATTAAAGCGAAATTCAGCACCGCCCGATTTGCTTAACCCCGCGAAGGTTGCAAATATGTTTCGAACACCATTGGTCCTGATTGCCGCAATCACCGTCTGAGTCTTCTGCTCCGTGAAATAATGTAGGGCAGGCTTCAGGATCATTACAGGATTACCATGCCGACTCACCAGCACCGTTGCCTGCTGGGAGGTATAATCCGGGCCGGTCGATTTGTGGATTGATTTCAGCGTCCAGCTATAGCCACCAAGTGCCACGCTTTGGCCTGGCCGCAACACCGTGACCGTATGGACCCTCAGAGTCATCCCCGCGATACCCAGGACCATGACCCCGAAACCGAGATGGCCCAAGATCGCGCCGATCTGGGCGCGCTGCAACTGGAACACCCGACCGAGAGATTGACCGAGCGGAACGCGGAATAGCCTTATCTTCTCAGCGAGGTCGACAAGAGAACCGATAATTACCCAGGCCGCACCTGCAAGTCCGAGGGCGGCAACCGCGTGGCCGCGGAACAACATGATGCCGAGTAGGATGACGGCAGCGACACCGCTAAGCCAGAGCTTGCGCAGGATTGCGAGCGCATCGGCCCGTTTCCATGGCATCAGCGGTCCTGCCGCCATCGCGATGATCAGGGGCGCAGTCAGCGGCAGGACGGTGCGGTCAAAGAACGGCGCGCCGACCGAGAGTTGCACGTTGAACAGCAGATCAGAGAACGGCGGATACAGCGTGCCGGTGAACACGACTGCGGCGATGATGCAGAGGAAGACGTTATTCAGGATCAGCGCACCCTCGCGTGACACCGGCGCGAAAACGCCTGTTGAGGCGAGTAGCGGAGCGCGGATGACGAACAAGATAAGCGAGGCGATGATGGTGATGCTGATCAGCACCAGCAGAAAATTACCCTGTGCCGGGGATACCGCAAAGGAGTGCACAGAGTTAAGAATCCCCGAGCGCACTAGGAACGTGCCACAGAGGCTAAGCGCAAAAGTCGTAATCGAGAGCAGGATGGTCCAGACCTTGAGCGAATCTCGCTTCTCAACCACAATTGCCGAATGTATCAGCGCCGTTCCGGTAATCCAGGGAAGCAATGCGACGTTCTCTACTGGATCCCAGAACCAGAAGCCGCCCCAGCCAAGAACTGTGTAGGACCAGAGCGAGCCGAGGCAGATGCCGGCGGTCAGAAACGTCCAGGCAAACAGCGTCCAAGGCCGGACCCAACGACCCCACGCAGCGTCGACCCGGCCTTCGATCAACGCCGCGACTGCGAAGGCGAAGGCGATCGAGAATCCGACATAGCCAACGTAGAGTACCGGCGGGTGTACCACGAGACCAGGGCTCTGGAGCACCGGGTTCACGCCGGCGCCATGCAGAGGTGGTGGCCAGATTCGCTGGAACGGATCTGAGACGGTTAGCGTGAATAATAAAAATCCGGTCGAAACCAGACCCATGACCCCACACACTCGGGCGCGTAGACTGGAAGGGATGCCCCTTCCGAAAGCCCCTACGATGGCACCGCAGAATGATAGGATCAGGCACCAGAGGAGCATCGATCCATCGTGATTACCCCAAGTACCCGCAATCCGGTAGAATAGGGGTGTCATGCTTGATGAATAGTCTGCGACGTTGCGGACCGTGTAGTCGGACACTACACCCGCCCAAACCAGTGCCCCGAACGATGCGGCGAGCATGAGAAATTGGCTGATCGCCAATGCGGGTGGAGCAGCCATTACTCGCCGATCACGCAGCGGCGGTCCGAATAGGCCGAGAGCGGCTTGAGCAATCGAAATCACGAATGCCAAAACCAATGCAAAATGACCAAGAGCAGGAATCATGGACAGACCTTCATTAATATGACTATCTCACTTATCCGTAACGTAATAATCGATAAATAAAATATCTGATTTGGCCTTATCACAGTCGTTTGATAGATAATGTCGTAAAAAATTAGTGAGTTTGTTATAAAGATATAATATTCAAAACAATTTAGTGTGGTAAGTGCAGAGCGATGAATTTATTTATCGCCATCATCATGCTGACCTCATGATGGGTTGTGCTGCTAATGCGGATCTGAGTACAGCGAGTGTTGACCCATCCAATCGCCGGTTTACAATTTTAGGTAGCAAAATGAGCTTGGTTTCCAGATTTCTCATCCGGGCCAATTATCTTGGTACATAGGCCATTTTACAATCGATCTGCGCGATCAGGGCGGCGATCTGAACGTTGGACCGAAACTGAATGAGTGCTGCTCAACCGGTGGTCCCATGCGTTGAGCGCATGTAGATGTAGAGATGCATTAGATTCTGTCGCGCCGGTGCACAACCCTGCTTCCCCGCCGCACGGTACCAGTTGATTGCTTTGTTGAAATTGCGCGGCACACCTTGCCCGGCCTCGTAGAGTTCACCGAGATCGGTCTCTGCTTCTGGATTGCCCTGATGGGCCGCCTGCCGGTACCAGAACACGGCGGTCGCCGGGTTCATCGGCACGCCACGCCCTTCTTGATAGAGCAGGCCCAGATTGGTCTGCGCTACGGCGTCACCGCGCTTCGCCGCATCACCGAACCAGTTTGCGGCCATCGCATCGCTCTGCGGCACACCGGCACCATTGAGATACATTGAGCCGAGATACGTCTGCGCCTGCACATTCCCCGCCCGTGCCGCCGCCATCATCTGGTCTGCCGGCTGCGCCCATGCCGGTGCGCTTGCGAGCAGCAGCGCAAGCCCGCCGAAACTCGCAGCCGCAAGTCGTGCACCGAAATTCGATCTTGCCATGA
>NZ_JBMFGY010000067.1:0-17582 GCF_049977125.1 Acidiphilium sp.
TAGAGCGTTTGGCTGAAAGCATGACGCTCTATTGAGTCGCCTCTGCCGGGGACGGTGATCGTTTTATTTATGACGGTTTTCCGGAGACGCCGGATGGGGTTGCTCGGCGCGTCCGGAATACTGGAAACGATCGGTCATCAGGGGATCACGGCGGCGAACCGCGTTCTGATGCGCCGGATCGATCGTTGCAATGAGGCGTTCGGCGCCGGTGCCGGCCTTGGCGAGGATCGCGCCGTCGGGCCCGCAGATCGAGGAGAGTCCGATATAGGCGAGACCGTCCTCGCTGCCGCAATGATTGGCATAGGCGATGAACACCTGATTCTCATAAGCCCGCGCCGGGATCACGTGATCGGCCACGATTTCGTAGGGTGGCATCAGTGCGGTCGGAACCAGCACAAGATCGGCTCCGGCGATGGCGAGGGCGCGAACGGCTTCGGGAAACTCGATGTCGTAGCAGATCGCGAGACCGACGTTCAGACCACGCCACGGCACAACCGGGAAACCATCGCCACGAATTGTGAACATCGCGCGGTCGAGCGCGCCGAACCAGTGAACTTTGCGGTAGATGAGCCGGATTTCGCCGGTGGCATCGACCAGGGCCGCGCTGTTGGCGATGCCATCGCCGACCCGTTCGGGAAAGCCCAGGCAGAGAGCGATGCGGTGTTTACGCGCGATCCGACGGATGCGGGTGAAGCGCGCATCGTCGGGTGTCATGGCAAGGGCACCGGCGCGATCCCGGCCCAGATTATAGCCGGTGCAGAATAATTCGGGCAGCACCAGAAGATCGGCCCGGGCCTGACACGCCGCGCCGGCCTCGAAATCGAGCAGATCCAGCGCGGCGTCGGGGGCTGCGAAGCATCCGGCGGTCTGACAGAGCGCGAGGGTCAAGGTCATCGAAGCGGCATAGACCCGCGCCCCCGGACGAGGCAACGCGCGGGGCGGAACCCTGTCCTCGCCGCCGCGCGAATGGCGCCTCGCGCACGGCTCTCACAGGGCGTTGAGCACCAGATGCGGCCCTTTCTGGGCGATCGCACCCATGCGCGCGCCCTGGCTGCCCGAGGCCATGATGATATCGCCCGGCGCGATCAGATCGCCGGCGTCGGCGAAATAATGATCACTGTCGAGCGCGGACAACGCTTCGTCGCCCGTGCGGTAATGCCAGAGGGTGAAGCCGTTGGCATAGGCAAGGACGGACAAATTGCGCAGGGTAAAGGCCATGGTCAGATCTCCTTGAGGTCGGTTGATGGGGTTGCTTCGGCTGAAACTAAGAACATAGTCCTATCACTTGGAAAAATTTTTTCTGCCCCGGGCATCACGCCGAGATCGAAGCCGGAAACGATGTGTTTGCTGCGCAGCAGATAATCGAGTTCGAACATCGCTTGCTTCCATTGTTGCCAATCGCTTCGATCGATGATGCGCGGCTTTGGCGGCGGGCGTCCGCGATCACCCCACCGGCGCAGCACACGGGCGTGCACAACGTCGATTCGGCCGCTGCGATACAGATGATCGAGGCAGGATAAAATGGTTTCAGGAGAGCAAGGTTTCGTTGGATCGTGCGGCAGTTTCGTTCCGGCGCGTCGTGCGGCGAGACACGCGGCGGCCCAGAGCCAGGCGCGCTCGGCGGATGTGAAGGGTTTGATTTTGTTTGATAAACGAGATGATGGACAGGCGCTGGCGTCGAACGGCATCATTATCTCCGGGGTGAACATAACAAGAACAAGTTAACCGGAGGTTGTATAACTTGCAAGAGAAAAACGGAGTGTTTTCCTATTTATCTCTTCACAACATCGAAAAATCCGTTAGGAACAAGGGTATGCGACACGAAGATATTTGGCGTGCAATCGATACGCTGGCAGCCGAACGAGGTTTGTCGACCTCGGGCCTCGCGCGGCGGGCTGGTCTTGATCCGACGGCGTTCAACCCCTCCAAACGGCGGACTGCGGCGGGAAAACTGCGCTGGCCCTCGACCGAGAGCATCGCCAAGGTATTGATGGCGACCGGGGCGGGCATCGATGCGTTCGCCGGGCTGGTGCAGGGCGCGCGGGCCTTGTCATCGCCGCGCGCCGCCGCACGGCGCGTACCGGTGATCGGGCTGGCCCAGGCCGGGCAGGACGGTTTTTTCGACGACGGCGGTTATCCGACCGGCGGCGGCTGGGATCATGTCGCCCTGCCGCGCACCGAGGCCGCCCTGGCGGACGACCCGCACGCCTTCGGCCTGACCATTCACGGGGATTCGATGCAGCCGGTCTATCGTGAAGGCGACATCATTGTGGTCTCGCCCGCGGCACCGGTGCGGATCGGCGATCGGGTGGTCGCCCGCACGATCGAGGGTGAGGTCATGGCCAAGGTCCTGGCCAAGCGCAGTGCGAAGCGGGTCGATCTGGCGAGTTTCAACCCGGCCCATGCGACACGCAGTTTGCCGCCCGACCAGATTGTGGCGATCCACCGGATCGTCTGGGCGACACAATAGGGGGATTGCGCCGGCCCCACGTTTCGGTATGCAGACGCCATGCGATTGCCGACGCGCCATCTGCTGGGAATCGAGACGCTTCACCCGCGTGATATTTCGGCATTGCTCGATCTGGCGGAGAGCTATGCGCTGCTCAACCGTTCCGGCAAAACAAGGCGCGACGTGCTGCGCGGGCGCACCCTGATCAATCTGTTCTTCGAGGACAGCACGCGCACCCGCACCAGTTTCGAACTCGCCGGCAAGCGGTTGGGGGCGGATGTGATCAACATGTCGGTCTCGACCTCGTCGGTGTCCAAGGGCGAGACACTGCTCGACACTGCGGCGACGCTGAATGCGATGAACTGCGATCTGCTGGTGGTGCGCCACAAGGCCTCCGGCGCGCCGGCGCTGCTGGCCCAGAAGGTGGATGCGGCGGTGATCAACGCGGGCGATGGCATGCACGAGCACCCGACCCAGGCGCTGCTCGATGCGCTGACGATCCGGCGGCACAAGGGCACGCTGGCGGGGCTGACCATTGCGATCTGCGGCGACATCGCGCATTCGCGGGTGGCGCGCTCGAACATTTTGCTGCTGATCGCGATGGGCAGCCAGGTGCGGGTGGTCGGGCCGCCGACGCTGATCCCTTCCGGCATCGAGCAATTCGGCGTCAGCGTGTTTCACGACATGCGCGAAGGCTTGCGCGACGCCGACATCGTGATGGCGCTGCGGTTGCAGACCGAACGGATGAGCGGTGGGCTGATCCCGAGCGCGCGGGAGTTTTTCACCTTCTATGGGCTGGATGCGGCGAAGCTCGCGGTGGCGAAACCCGATGCGCTGGTGATGCATCCCGGCCCGATGAACCGCGGCGTCGAGATCGACAGCCAGGTGGCGGATGATGTGACGCGCTCGGTGATCCGCGAGCAGGTCGAGATGGGGGTTGCGGTGCGGATGGCCGTGCTCGATGTGCTGGCCCGGACAGCGTTGCGCAATGCGTGACACGCTGATCATCGGCGCGCGGATGATCGATCCGGCATCGGGGTTCGATGCGGTGGGGGATTGCCTGATCCGCGACGGTGTCGTCGCCGATTTCGGCGCGGGGCTGGGGCGGCCGGATGGGGCAACGGTGATCGACGCGGGCGATTGCATTCTGTGCCCCGGCTTGGTGGATGCTCGCGCCTCGCTCGGCGAACCGGGCTACGAGTATCGCGAGACCATCGCCTCGGCGGCGCTGGCGGCAAGCGCTGGCGGCATCACCACCATTGCGGTGCTGCCGGACAATGCGCCGGCGACCGATGACCCGGCGCTGGTGCGCGCTTTGGCCGGCGCGGGTGAGGCGAGCGGGCGCATCACCATAGCCCCCTTTGGCGCCGCGACACGGGGCTGCAAAGGCGAAAGCATCGCGGAATACGGGCTGCTGCGCGCGGCCGGCGCGATCGCGTTTTCCGATGGCGCGCGGGCGATCGGGCCGGCCGGGTTGATGCGGCGGGCCTTGTCCTACGCGCACGGATTCGGTGCGATGATCGTGCAGCACCCGGAGGAGCCGAGCCTCGCCGCGGGTGGTGCGGCGACCTCAGGGGCACGGGCGACGTTGATGGGATTGCCCGGCATCCCGGTCTGCGCCGAGGCGATGATGGTGGCGCGCGATATCACGCTGGTCGAGCTCACCGGCGGGGCGGTGCATTTCGCCCATGTCTCGACCGGGGCCGCGCTCGATCTGATCCGGGCGGCGAAATCGCGCGGGCTTGCGGTGACCTGCGATACAGCACCGCCCTATTTCGATCTGAACGAAACCGCGATCGGTGATTTTCGGACCTATGCCAAGCTCTCGCCACCGCTGCGCACCGAGGACGACCGGTTGGCGGTGGTCGCGGGTCTGGCTGATGGCACGATCGATGCAATCGCCTCGGATCATCAGCCGCGCGATGCCGATGACAAGCGCCTGCCCTTCGCCGAGGCCGCGCCCGGCGGGGCGGGGCTGGCGACGCTGCTGGCGATCACGCTGGCGCAGGTCCAGTCCGGCACGCTGGGTCTGATGTCGGCGCTGGCACTGCTGACCGATCGACCGGCGCGTCTGTTCGGGCTGGACGCAGGGCGTATCGTCAAGGGTAAACCAGCGGATCTGTGCCTGTTCGCGCCGGAACGCTCCTGGCGGATCGAGGCCGGCCGGCTGCCCGGCAAGGCGCAGAACACGCCGTTCGATGGGCGCGCGGTCGAGGGTGTGGTGATCGGCACCTGGAAAGCCGGCGTGCGGGTGTTCGGATGATCATCCTCGCGGCGTTGATCGGCTATCTGCTGGGGTCGATCCCGTTCGGGCTGATCCTGACCCGTGCCGCCGGGCTCGGCGATGTGCGCAAGATCGGTTCGGGCAATATCGGCGCGACCAACGTGCTGCGCACCGGGCGGAAGGGGCTGGCGGCGCTGACGCTGGTGCTCGATGCGCTGAAGGGCGTGGTCGCGGTGATGTTGATGCACAATGAAGGACGCTGGCTGGTGGTGATCGCCGGACTGTTCGCGGTGATCGGTCATCTCTATCCGGTGTGGCTGGGCTTCAAAGGCGGCAAGGGCGTTGCGGTCGGGTTGGGCGTGCTGCTGGCGCAGGCGTTCCCGGTCGGGCTGATCGCCTGCCTCGTCTGGCTGGGTATGGCGTTCTGGCGGAAATATTCTTCGCTCGCGGCATTGACCGCGTTCGCAGTCGCCCCGGTGGTCGCCTTCGTCCTGGGCGATGAACGGGTCGCCCTCGGCGCGCTCGTGATCGCGGCCCTGGTGTTTCACAAGCACCGCGCCAATATCGCGCGGCTGCGCGCCGGCACCGAACCGCGGATCAAACTCGGCGCGTGATCGACCGGGTCGCCCTGCTGCGGCTGATCCGTACCGAGGGTGTCGGGCCGCAGACCTATCGCCGCCTGCGCGCGCGGTTCGACACGCCCGAGGAAGCCCAGGCCGCGATCCCCGCCCTTGCCCGCGCCGGCGGCCGCGCGAAAGCGCCGTTCGTGCCAAAGCCGGGCGATATCAGGCGCGAGCTCGACCGGTTCGACCAGCTGGGCGCCACGCTTTTGTTCATGGGCGAGCCGGATTATCCGAAACTACTCGCCCTGCTGCCCGACGCGCCACCGATGATCGCGGTGCTTGGCGATGTGGCGCTGCTGCACAAACCGATCGTCGCGGTGGTCGGCGCGCGCAACGCCTCGGTGAACGGCTGCCGGGTGGCGGCCGATATTGCGGGTGAACTCGCCGCCGCCGGCTGGCCGATCGCCTCCGGCCTCGCGCGCGGGATCGATGCGGCCGCCCATGGCGCCGCGCTGCGCACCGGCACCACGATCGCGGCAATCCCCGGCGGGCTCGATGTTGTCTATCCGCCCGAACACAGGGCGCTTCAGGCGGAAATCGCCGAGCGGGGCGCACTGATCGCTGAGGCGCCGCCCGGCACCGCACCGATGGCGCGGCATTTTCCGAAACGCAACCGGATCATCGCCGGGTTGGCCCTGGGGGTCGTGGTGATCGAGGCCGCGCTGCGTTCGGGCAGTCTGATCACGGCGCGCTACGCGCTGGATTACAGCCGCGAGCTGTTCGCCGTGCCGGGATCGCCGCTCGATCCGCGCTCGCGCGGCACCAATGATCTGATCCGCCAGGGCGCGCATCTCACCGAATCAGCCGGCGATGTGTTTCTCAACCTGCCCAATCAGCCCGGCGCGCTGTTTGCCGACTCACGCCTCGCACCGCCCGCGCCCGGTCTGGCCGAGCCGGCCGCGCGCCTCGATGCGAGCGAAGCGGAGTTCGACCGTGCCCGTCGCGACATCCCTGGCCTGTTGTCGGCTAGTCCCATCACGGTTGACGAATTGGCGCTGCACTGCCAGTTCTCCCCGTCCGTCCTGGTTGCCGTGCTGATGGAACTGGAGCTTGCCGGTCGGATCGAGACTTTGCCTGGCAATAAAATCGGGCTGCTCCTCGCCCCCTGAACTGGAAAAATCTTCCAAAATGAACGCTATCGTCGTCGTTGAATCACCGGCCAAAGCCAAGACGATCAATAAATACCTCGGCGATGGGTTCACCGTGCTCGCCTCGTTCGGCCATGTGCGCGACCTGCCGGCCCGCGACGGTTCGGTGCGGCCGGATGAGGATTTCGCGATGTCCTGGGAAGAGGATGCGCGGGGCGACAAGCAGGTGGCGGCGATCGCCAAGGCGCTCAAGGGTGCGGACACGCTCTATCTCGCGACCGATCCGGATCGCGAGGGCGAGGCGATTTCCTGGCATGTGCGCGCCATGCTCGAGGCACGGCATGCGCTGAACGGCAAGATCGTCCGCCGGATCACCTTCAACGAGATCACCAAATCGGCGGTGCAGGCGGCGATGCGCGCCCCGCGCGAACTCGATACGCCCCTGATCGAGGCCTATCTGGCGCGGCGCGCGCTGGATTACCTGGTGGGGTTCACCCTCTCGCCGGTGCTGTGGCGCAAGCTGCCCGGCAGCAAATCGGCAGGACGGGTGCAATCGGTCGCGTTGCGGCTGATCTGCGAGCGGGAAGCCGAGATCGAGGTGTTCCGCAACCGCGAATACTGGACGATCGATGCGGCGTTCACCACGCCGGGCGGCGCGCCGTTCCATGCGCGGCTGACCCATCTGGAGGGCAAAAAACTCGATCAGTTCGATCTGCCGAACGAGGCGGCGGCACAGGCGGCGAAAGCAGCGGTCGAGCGGGGGATGTTTTCGGTCGTCGCGGTCGAGAAAAAACGCACGCGGCGCAATCCGCCGCCGCCCTTCACCACCTCGACCCTGCAACAGGACGCCTCGCGCAAGCTGAGCATGACGGCGCAGCAGATCATGCGCACCGCCCAGCAGCTCTATGAGGGTGTCGAGATCGGCGGTGAGACCGTCGGCCTGATCACCTATATGCGCACCGATGGCGTGCAGATGGCGCGTGAGGCGATCACCGCGGTGCGCAGCCAGATCGGCACGATGTTCGGCCCGGATTACCTGCCGGCAGCACCCCGCGAATATCAGACCAAGGCCAAGAACGCGCAGGAAGCCCATGAGGCGATCCGCCCGACCGATTTCACCCTCACACCGGAGCGGGCGGCGCGGCATCTCAACAATGAGCAGGCGCGGCTTTATGAGCTGATCTACAAACGCGCGCTGGCCTCGCAGATGCAATCGGCGGAGCTCGATCAGACCAGTGTGGACATTGGCGATGGCGCCGGCACGATCTTGCGCGCCACCGGCTCGATTTTGGCGTTCGACGGTTTCCTGAAGCTCTACCGCGAGGAATTCGAGGATAAAGCCGAGGACGAGGAGTCCCGCCTGCTGCCGCCGATGACCAAATCCGACCCGCTCAACCGTGGCGCGGTGACCGCCGAGCAGCATTTCACCCAGCCGCCGCCCCGCTACTCCGAGGCGACCCTGGTCAAGAAAATGGAGGAACTCGGCATCGGCCGCCCCTCCACCTACGCCTCGATCCTGACCGTGCTGCGCGAGCGGAATTACGTGCGGATGGACGCGCGCCGCTTCATCCCCGAGGATCGCGGCCGGCTGGTCACCGCCTTTCTGGTCAGTTTCTTCGGCCGCTATGTCGAGACCGGGTTCACCGCGGCACTTGAGGAAAAACTCGACGAGGTTTCCGACGGCAAGCTCGACTGGCGGCGGGTGATGCGCGATTTCTGGACCGATTTCTCCAACGCGATCGACCAGACCAAGGATCTGAAGATCGGCGATGTGATCGATGCGCTCGATGAAGAGTTGGGCGCGCATTTTTTCCCCGCGCGTGAGGATGGCTCCGATCCGCGCCTCTGCCAGGCCTGCGGCACCGGCCGCCTCGGCCTGAAACTGGGCCGTTATGGTTCGTTCATCGGCTGCTCGAACTATCCCGAATGCCAATATACCCGCAAACTCGCGATCGATGGCGCGGAGGACGAGGCCGATACGCTGCGCGACGGCATGAAGGTATTGGGCGAGAATGCCGATGGCATTCCGGTCACGCTGCGGCGCGGTCCTTATGGTCTCTATATCCAGCTCGGCGAACCCGACCCCGAGGACAAGAAAGCCAAGCCGCGCCGCGCCGCCCTGCCCAAGGGCGTGACCGGCGACGATTTGACGCTGGACCAGGCGCTCGGCCTGTTGTCGCTGCCGCGCGTGGTGGGCATTCACCCCGAGACCAAGGCCGAGATCCAGGCCGGGATCGGCCGGTTCGGCCCCTATGTGAAGATGGGGCCGATCTTCGCCTCGCTCGATCGCGATGACGATGTTCTGGCGGTCGGGCTGAACCGGGCGGTGATGGTGCTGGCCAAGAAGCAGGAGGGGATTCGCGAGCTGGGGCCGCATCCGAAAGGCGGCGATCCGGTGATGGTGCGCAAGGGCAGGTTCGGTCCCTATGCGCAGCACGGCAAGACTGTGGCGAATCTGCCGCGCGGCACCGAACTCGACAGCATCACCCTCGATGAAGCGATCGCCCTGCTTGCCGAGAAAGGCAAAACCCTCGCCCCCAAGGGCAAAAAAGGCGGCAAGCCCGCGAGCCGGAAGCCACCGGCAACCGCCACGGCGCCGGCGAAAGCCAAGACCGCGAAACCGCCCGCCAGGAAAAAACCCCCCGCCCGGAAGGTCAAAGCCTGAAGCGGGTAAAGCCTTAAGCGGGTCCAATACTAGAGCGTTATGCTTTCAGCTTAACGCTCTAGTTCTATGTTTTTTCGAGCGATTTCATGCGATTATGTTGCCGCTGCCGCGTCAACTTAATCGCATATCGCTCTGACGTGACCGGCGCCGTCAGGGGGCGATTATACCGTCCTCGCCGGGCCGCGCCGCGATCGGCTTGATCAGGGCGGCAAATCCGGCAGGTGGTGGGCGGCGCGTTTGGCGAAGGCGTTGATGGTGCGCTCCAGCATGGTCGGCGCGATCGTTTCGGCAATCCGTTCGAAAACCGAGGTTCGGAAACTCAGGTCGAAATCCGCCCGCACGGCGGTGCTGGTCGGACACAGGCTGCGCAACTGCCAGACCAGGCGGAAATTGCGGAACGGCGGCTGGGTCGAACTGATCTGCAACCGGTGCGGCGGATCGAGCACCGCGACCGATCGGAACCTGAGCGACAGCCCGGCGAGGCTGACGAGTTGCTCGACATCGAGCTGCGGCGGCGTGCTCCGGTCGATCCGCGCGGCGCGCCAGCCGGGCATATAGAGCGGGTAGGATTCGATATCCGCGATCAGAGCGAACAGCGGCGCGATCGGATAGGCGAAGACGCGCTCGACGTGATGAGTGGTCATGCCAACACCGCCGCACCGGACGGTGATGGATCGGAGGCGGCTGGTGCAATCATGACCAAAGGATTCACCCCGTAAAATACCGCGTGTCGTTGATCCACATCAATGCCAAACCGGGCATCAGCGGTCCAAATTCGTTTCGTTCACGGAGTTGTCACTCCGGTCTGCCACAAAAGCGCGATGCCGGTACGGGGCATCGGATGGGGGAACGGCGATGGGCGCGGAAACACAAACTTTCTACCAGCTGATGCGCGCGCAGGGCACCAGCCGGCGATCGTTTCTAAAGTTCTGTAGCCTGACCGCCGCCGCCCTCGGGCTGGAGCCGGTCTATGCCGCGCAGATCGCCCACGCCATGGAAACCAAGCCGCGCATCCCGGTGCTGTGGATGCACGGGCTGGAGTGCACGTGCTGTTCGGAATCGTTTATCCGTTCGGGGCATCCGCTGGCCAGGGATGTCATTTTGAAAATGATCTCGCTCGATTACGACGACACGCTGATGGCCGCCGCCGGGTATCAGGCCGAGGCGATTCTCGATGAGATCCCCAAGAAATATCCAGGTGAATACATCCTCGCGGTCGAGGGCAATCCGCCGCTCAACGAGGATGGCATGTATTGCATCGTCGGTGGCAAGCCGTTCGTCGACAAGCTCAAGGCGGTGGCGGCGAATGCCAAGGCGGTGATCGCCTGGGGGGCCTGCGCCTCCTGGGGCTGCGTGCAGGCGGCACGGCCCAACCCGACGCAGGCGACGCCGATCGACAAGGTGATCACCGACAAGCCGATCATCAAGGTGCCGGGCTGCCCGCCGATCGCCGAGGTGATGACCGGGGTGATCAGCTACATGATCACCTTCGGGCGCATCCCCGATCTGGACAGCCGCGGTCGGCCCCTGATGTTCTATGGTCAGCGGATTCACGACAAATGCTATCGCCGTCCGCATTTCGACGCGGGCGAGTTCGTCGAGACCTGGGACGATCAGGGCGCGCGCGAGGGCTATTGCCTGTATAAAATGGGCTGCCGCGGCCCGACCACCTATAACGCGTGTTCGACGGTGCGCTGGAACGGCGGGGTGTCGTTTCCAATCCAGGCCGGCCACGGCTGCATCGGCTGCTCGGAAGATAATTTCTGGGACAATGGGCCGTTCTATCAACCGCTCTCGCATGTCGGCGCCGGGTTCGGCGTCGAGGCCAGCGCCGATGAGATCGGCGCGGCGGCGGCGGGTGTGGTCGGTGCCGGCGTGCTCGCCCATGCCGGGGCCAGCGCGATCAAGCATTGGCAGAAAATCAAACCGAAACCAAAATCTGACGACCAGCCGCCACATGAGGGAGACCGGCCATGACGACCGTCACCACGCCGAACGGCTTCAACCTCAACGACAGCGGACGGCGCATGGTGGTCGATCCGATCACGCGGATCGAGGGGCATCTGCGCTGCGAGGTCAATCTCGATCAGAACAACATCATCCGCAACGCGGTCTCCTCCGGCACCATGTGGCGCGGCCTCGAGGTGATTTTGAAGGGTCGCGATCCGCGTGACGCCTGGGCGTTCTGCGAGCGTATCTGCGGCGTCTGCACCGGCATTCACGCGCTCGCCTCGGTGCGCGCCGTCGAGGATGCGCTGGGCATCACGATTCCGGAAAACGCCAACACGATCCGCAACATCATGCTGGCGACGCAGTGGGCGCAGGATCATCTGGTGCATTTCTATCATCTGCACGCGCTCGACTGGGTCGATGTGATCAGTGCGTTGAAAGCCGACCCGAAAGCGACCAGCGCGCTGGCGCAGAGCATCTCGCCCTGGCCGAATTCGTCGCCGGGCTATTTTCGCGACGTGCAGACGCGGCTGAAGAAATTCGTCGACTCCGGTCAGCTGGGTCCGTTCATGAACGGCTACTGGGGCAATCCGGCCTATCTGCTGCCACCGGAAGCCAATCTGATGGCGGTGACGCATTATCTCGAGGCGCTCGATTTCCAGCGCGAAATCGTGAAAATCCACACGGTGTTCGGCGGCAAGAACCCGCATCCGAACTGGCTGGTCGGCGGCATGGCCTGCGCGATCAATCTCGACGGCCCGCTCGCCGCCGGCGCGCCGGTGAACATGGTGCAGCTCAACCTGGTCTCCTCGATCATCGACCGCACGATCGATTTCATCGATCAGGTCTATCTCCCCGACCTGATCGCCATTGCGACCTATTACAAGCAGTGGGATTACGGCGGTGGTCTCGCGGGGAAGAATCTGATGTCCTACGGCGATTACCCGGTCGCCGCCAATAACTGGTCCGAGGCCAATCTGCTGATGCCGCGCGGGGCGATCATCAACGGCAAGCTCGACGAGATCATGGAGATCGACCTGCGCGATCCGAGCCAGGTGCAGGAATTCGTCGATCACTCCTGGTATCGCTACCCCAATGAGGCGATCGGCCTGCATCCCTGGGCCGGCATCACCGATCCCAATTTCGAGCTCGGCCCCCACACGGTCGGCACCAAGACCGACATCAAGCAACTCGATGAAGGCGCCAAATACTCCTTCATCAAGGCCCCGCGCTGGCGTGGCCACGCGATGGAGGTCGGGCCCCTGTCGCGCTTCACCATCGGCTACGCCAAGGGGATTCCCGAGTTCAAGGAGCCGGTCGACAAAGTGCTGACCGATCTCGGTCTGCCGCTCAGCGCGCTGTTCACGACACTCGGCCGGACCGCCGCGCGGGGGCTGGAAGCGTCCTGGGCGGCGCACAAGATGCGCTTCTTCCACGACCGGCTGATGGAAAACCTGCGCGCGGGTGATCTGGTCACCGCGAACACCGAAAAATGGGAACCGGCGACCTGGCCGGCCGAGGCGCGCGGCATCGGCCATGTCGAGGCGCCGCGTGGCGCGCTGGGTCATTGGGTGCATATCAAGGATCGCCGGATCGAGAGCTATCAGGCCGTGGTGCCGACCACCTGGAACGGCTCGCCGCGCGATCCGGCCGGCAATATCGGCGCGTTCGAGGCAGCACTGCTGAACACCCCGCTCGCGAATTCCAGCCAGCCGCTGGAAATTCTCCGCACGCTGCACAGTTTCGACCCCTGCCTCGCCTGCGCCACCCATGTGATCGCACCCGATGGCAGCGAATTAGTACGCGCCGACGTGCTCTAGACCTTTCACGGGAAACAGGACATCGCGCCATGCTCGACCATCCCTCCCCCGCGCTGAGCGACCCGCCTCAGGCCAAGGTCACCGCACCGGTCTATGTCTATGAACTGCCGGTGCGGATCTGGCATTGGGTAATGGCTCTGGCGATCACGATCCTCGCCGTCACCGGTTTTTTCATCGCCGACCCGATCTGGCCGTTGCAGGTCGGCCAGCCGTATAACCACTACCTGATGGGCGACATCCGCTTCACTCATTTCGTCAGCGCCTATGTGCTGGCGCTGGCGATGGTGGTGCGGGTCTATTGGGCGATCGTCGGCAATCGCTATGCCCGTGAAATTTTCCTCCCCCCGGTCTGGTCGCGTGCCTGGCGCGGCGAATTCCTCAAGACAATCCGCTGGTATCTGCTGATCGAGCGTGAGACCAGCAAGGAGATCGGCCATAACCCGCTGGCGCAGACCGCGATGTTCGCGATGTTCGTGCTTGGCGTGATCTTCGAGATCATCACCGGTTTCGCGCTGTATGGCGAGGGCGTCGGCTACGGTTCGTGGTCGTATGATCTGTTCACCCGCTGGGTGGTGCCGCTGTTCGGCAGCAGCCAGACGGTGCGGAGCTGGCATGTGCTCGGCATGTGGTACCTGATCCTGTTCGTGATCGTGCATGTCTATATGGCGATCCGCGAGGACATCATGTCACGCCAGACCATCATCAGCACCATGATCAACGGCTGGCGCTTCTTCAAGGATGATCGGCCATGATCCCGGAACGCCGTGTCGTGGTGCTCGGAATCGGCAACATATTATGGGCTGACGAGGGTTTCGGCGTCCGTGCGGTCGAGGCGCTGCACGAGGCCTATGTATTTCCCCCCGAAGTCGCCCTGATCGATGGCGGCACCCAGGGCCTCGCCCTGCTGCCGCTGATCGAGGCGGCGGCGCTTCTGGTCGTGTTCGATGCGATCGACTACGGCCTCGTCCCCGGCAGCCTGCGTCTGATCGATGACGATGACGTGCCACGTTACCTCACCGCAAAAAAGATGAGCCTGCATCAGACCAGTTTCCAGGATGTCCTCGGCCTCGCCACATTGTCCGGCCGGCTGCCGGCGCGGATGCACCTGATCGGCGTGCAGCCGCTCGATCTCGATGATTATGGCGCGAGCCTGACCCCGCCGGTCCGCGCCCAGCTCGGCGCCGCGGTGGATCATGCCGTCGCGTTTCTGGCGGCGGCGGGTTTCGGCGCGACGCCGCGCGCCGCGGGCGAACCGGTTGAACCGCTCGGCCCGGCTTCGGTCGGGCGGCGATCCTACGAGGCGATGTCGTGAGCGGCGCGGTCGCGCGCCTGCTGGCCCGGCCGGGCGTGGTCGCGCTGAGTGCGGCGATGGTCGATGATTTCGTGGCAACCGGCACCTGCGTGCTGTTGTTCACCGGCGACGCCGGCCGGCATCCGGAGATCGACGATGTCGCCACCATCCTGCCCGACCTGATCCGCGCCTGCGGGCACGCGATGCGGACCGGCGTGATCGATCCTGACGCCGATCGCGCCAGCGCCGCGCGGTTTGGCGTCACGATCCGTCCGACCCTGGTGTTTCTGCACGACGCCGCCGTGCTCGGCGCGATTCCGCGGATGAAGGATTGGGCGGTCTATCTGAACGAGATCGCGACGATCTTCGCACCGCTGGCGCAGGGGGTGTCGTGACATGAGCGACTTTATCCCCGCTCGTTCCGGTCCTGGCAGTTTCGGTGACGGGCCGGATTATCTCGCGCTGCCCAAGGATGTCACTGTCTTCGTGCCTCCCGATCTGACGGATGATCCGCTGCTGCGCCGGATCGGCCCAGCGTGGCTCGGCCGCATCGGTGACGCGCTCGCCGCCTATCGCGATGACGAGCCGGCGCGGGGTATCGATCTGGCCGGGCTGAGCGCGGCGGAGAGACGGTTTCTCGACGAGTTGCTCGGCCATGGGGAGGTCAGTGCGCTGGTGCTCGGCGATCCGGCGATCCGGATCGAGGAGACGATTTTCACCGGGCTCTGGCGTGTCCGGTGCGAGGCGGGTGCGGACGTGCCGGCGTGCGACCGGCTCGAGATCGGGCCGATCCCCGCGATCCTGACCGCGCGCGCCGCCGCCGCCGCCGGGATGCTCGACCTGCCCGATGCCGCGAGCCTGCCGGAGCTTGTGGTCAATGCGCCGCATATCCTGGCCGAGCTGATCGCACGGAGTGCCGCCTTTGCCGCGACCGGCGCGGGGCATATGATCAATCTCGATCTGGTGCCGATGGCCAATGAGGACCTCGCCTGGCTGGTCGGCGCCCTTGGCGAGGGGCCGGTGGTCGTGCTCTCCTCCGGCTATGGGGCGTGCCGCATTCGCAGCACCCGGCTCACCGCGACGTGGTGGGTGCAGTATTTCAATGCGAGCGATGCGCTCATTCTCAATTCGCTCGAGATCGCGGCGATCCCTGCCGTCGCCTGCGCCGCCGCCGATGACATCGCCGAATCGGCCCTGCGCATCCGCGCGGTGGCGGCGCTCTACCCATGAATATCCTGCCCCGCTACGAATGCCGGATCTGCTGGCAGGTGTATGATCCCGCGACCGGCGATCCGGTCGCGCAGATCCCGCCCGGCACCGAGTTCGCCGATTTGCCGCAGGATTGGCTGTGCCCGCAATGCGACGCACCGAAGGCGCAGTTCATCCTGATCGATCCGGAGACGGGTGATGCATGAGATGGCGCTGTGTGAAAGCGTGGTGCAGGCGCTCGGTGAACAGGCCGCGGCACAGGGTTTTGCCCGCGTCACCGCGGTGTGGCTTGAAATCGGCGCGCTGGCCAGTGTCGAGGTCGAGGCGATGCGCTTTGGCTTTGATGTCGTCACGCGCGATACGGTCGCCGATCAGGCGCGGCTCGAGATCATCGCGGTCGCGGGCGAGGCGTGGTGCATGACATGCGCCACGCGGGTGGGGTTGCAGCGGTTCGGCGATGCCTGCCCGCAGTGCGGCGGTTATCAGTTGCAGGTGCTGACCGGACAGCAAATCCGGATCAAACAGATCGAGGTGATATGATGTGTGGCATATGTGGATGCGCGACGAGCGAGACGACGGACACGATGACGCTGCCCCTGGCGGCGTATCGCCATGATCACGACCATGATGGCCATGACCATGACCATGATCATGACGCCAGGGGGGGGCGGCTCGTGCAGATCGAGCAGGATATCATGGCGAAAAACCAGCGCTATGCCGACGCCAACCGGCGCTATTTCGCGGCGCATGGTATTTTCGTGGTCAATCTGATGTCGAGTCCCGGTGCGGGCAAGACGACGCTTCTGGTCCGCACCGTCGAGGCGCTGAGAGACCGCGTGCCGGTCGCGGTGATCGAGGGCGACCAGCAGACCGGGCTGGATGCCGCCCGCATCGCCGCCACCGGCGTGCCGGCGTTTCAGATCAATACCGGCAAGGCGTGTCATCTCGATGCGCATGCGATCGGCCATGCGCTCGATCATCTGCCGGCGCTGGATGGGGGGATTCTGTTCATCGAGAATGTCGGTAATCTGGTCTGTCCGGCCGGGTTCGATCTCGGCGAGGCGCATAAGGTGGTGATTTTGTCGATCACCGAGGGCGAGGACAAGCCGCTGAAATATCCCGACATGTTTCACGCCGCCGACCTGATGATCCTGAACAAGACGGATCTGCTGCCCTATATCGAATTCGATCCCGAAGCCGCAGTCAGCTATGCCCGGCAGGTCAATCCTCAAATCGAGATCCAGGCGGTATCGGGGCTGCATGGCGATGGGCTGGACTCGTTTCTTGCCTGGCTTGAAGCCGGCCGCCTTGCGATGTGATTCCGCGCGTGAGGATTGGGTTGCGGTCACGAATCGGGGCGTTGTGCTGATCTGTTCATTTGCATTCGCGGCGGAGCGGTTCTAGACCTTGAAACTTGCAATCAATCAGGGGGACCATCCGATGCTGGACCGCCAATCTGATATCAGACGCGCGCCGATCAATCTGGCTGATAGTGCCATTGTCGGGCGCTGCGGCGATTGCGAGGCGCGGCATATCGGGCTGTGCGATGCGATGCCCGATCAGGATCTGCATTTTCTTGCCAATGTCGCCAAGCGGCACAAGCTGGTGAAGGGGCAGTGCTTCGTGATCCAGGGCGATCCGGCGCGGCATTTTTTCAATATCAATCACGGCAGCGCGAAACTCTACAAGGACATGCCGGACGGCCGGCGCCAGATTGTCGGTTTCGTCGGGAGCGGTGATTTCGTGGGACTCGCCGCCGCACAGACCTATGCGTTCAGCGCCGAGGCGATGGAGGATATCGGCCTGTGCCGCTTCGATCGCAGCGAGTTGCGCGCGGTGTTCGGGCTGTTTCCGGCGATCGAGCGGCGGTTGCTCGATGTCGCCTCGCACGAGCTGGTGGTGGCTCAGGAGCAGATGCTGCTGCTGGGGCGCAAAAACGCGATCGAGCGGGTTGCCTCGTTTCTCGATGTCTGGCGGCATCGCACCGCCGCCTGCACCGCAGGCGAGGGGGCGCTCGACCTGCCGATGAGCCGGACCGATCTGTCGGATTATCTGGGGTTGACGGTGGAAACCGTGTCTCGCGCGCTGACGGCGCTGCGCAAGCAAGGCGTCATCGCGATCGGCGCCGATCATCGGGTTGCGATTCTGCAATCGGAACGTCTGACCGACATCGCACAAGCCGCCGCCTGAAATCGGTGATTTAGAGTGGATCACGCGTGGCTGTTCCTTCGTGCGCATAGGTTGTTGCGATAACGTAACGATT
>NZ_JBMFGY010000068.1:0-17512 GCF_049977125.1 Acidiphilium sp.
TGACCGGCGGCCAGCGTTTTCGCACGCCCAAATCGTTACGTTATCAAAACAAAATTAAGCAATTATCCCATCGATCCCCTCATCCCGCCGCTTCCTTGCGGGTCCCCCCTTCAGGGTGCCGCCGGCAATTCCTGTGCCGCCGCTGCGCCAATCGAGGGCTCCGGGTTCGTCTCACGCCGGGGCAGTGTCGCGCCGAACCATTGGTAGAACGCCGGCACCGCGAACAGCGACACCACCGAGCCGAAGGCCAGACCGCAGATGATCACCAGCCCCATCGAGAACCGCGCCTCGGCGCCGCCACCCGAGGCGAACACCAGCGGCACCGAGGCCGCGATCATCGCCGAAACCGTCATCAGGATCGGCCGCAGCCGGAGCTCGGAGGCCTCGATCACCGCCTCGGTCTTGCTGATCGCCCGTTCCATCTGAATGGAACGGGCAAATTGCACGATCAGGATTCCCTGCTTGCTGACGAGTCCCATCAACATGATCATGCCGACTTCGGAATAGATATTGATCGTCGAGAACCCCAGGGCGATCGGCACGATCGCCCCGATCAGCGTGATCGGCACCGCCGTCAGCACCACCAGCGAATCACGGAAACTCTCGAACTGGGCGGACAGGACCAGAAACACCACGACCAGGGCGAACATGAAGGTGAAGATGAACGCATTGCCCTGATGGACGAACTGACGCGATTCGCCGCCGAAATGGATCTGATCGGTCGAGGGCAGCGTTTTCGCCGCCGTCGTTTTCAGGAACGCCAATGCCTGACCGAGCGATACCCCCTGTTGCGGATTGGCCTGGATCGTCACCGAGTTGAGCTGCTGGAACTGCGGCAGAAAATCCGGTGCCGGCGAATACTGCAATGTCACGAAGGTCGAAATCGGCACCAGGGTCCCGCTCTTGGACCGCAGATAATAATCGCGCAGAAACGCTGGATTGGCGCGCAGTTTCGGCGGCACCTGCGGCGTGACGCGATAGCTCAGCCCCGACATCGAATAATAATTCACATCGTTGCCGCCCAACAGCGCATCCAGATTATCCCCGATATCCGCCATCGTGAAACCCATCGACGCGGCGAGTTTACGGTTGATATGAATCGTGACCTGCTCGTTATTGAATTTCAGATCCTTGTCGACATAGGCGAACAACCCGCTCTTCTGTGCCGCCTCGACGATCTTGTCGGCACTGGCGTCAAGCTCGTGATAGCCGCCGGTGCCGGTCACCACGAATTGCACCGGCAGGCCCACCGCGGCACCCGGCAGCGGCGGCAGGCCGAACGCCGAAAGCGTCATCCCCGGCACATTCCCCGCCAGTTTCTGCACCTGGGCGCGGACCTGCTGGGTGGTCGTGCCGCCCCGTTTGGGTTTGAGAACCACGGCGGAGACCATTTCATTATCGAGCAACATGCCGCCGATTCCGACGCCGTTGACCACGAAAGAATTCTCCTTCGACGGAATTTTATCGAACACCGCCGAGGTCAGGTACCGATCATAGGTATTCATGTAATTCAATGTCGCGGTCGGCGGCGCAATGCCGTTCACATAGACGATCCCCTGATCCGCGGGCGGCGCGAGTTCGCTTTTGCTGATGTTGAACAACGGCACCAGCCCGAGCGCGAGCAATGCCGCCCCCACCACGATCGCGGGCCACAGTTTCAGACTGGCTCGCAACAATCGCCCGTAGGCGACGCGCAGCGCCTCGAACCCGTGCTCGATCGCCGCCGCCACCCGTCCCGGCTTGCCCGGCATCAGAAACCGCGACGCCAGCATCGGCGAGAGAGTCAACGCCACGACCAGCGACAGCGCGACGGTGGCGACGATCGTAAGCGCGAATTCGCCGAACAACGTGCCAACCAGCCCGCCCAGCAGGGCGAGCGGCGCGAATACCGCCCCGATCGTCGTCGCCATCACCAGGATCGGGCTGGCCAATTCCTTGCCCGACAAAATCGCCGCATCGACCGGCGTCATGCCGCCCTCGATATGACGGTGGACGTTTTCCACCACGATGATCGAATCATCCACCACAAGCCCGATCGCCAGAACCATCGCCAGCAGCGTCAGGATATTGATGGTGAAACCCAGCGCCAGCATGATCGACCCGGCCCCCAGCATGGCGATCGGAATCGCGATCACCGGAATGGCGAGCGCGCGCAGCGACCCCAGAAATCCGTAGATCACCAGAATAACGATGCCCAGCGCGATCACGATGTCGATCAGCACCTCATCGATCGAACTGCTGATGAACGAGGCACCATTGTACAGCACGAACCCCTTCATCCCGACCGGCATGCTCGATTTCAGACTGTTCATCTTCGCGATGACACCATGAGCAACAGCGAGCGAATTGCTTCCGGGTGCGGCCATGATGCCGATGCTGACCGAGGGCTTGCCGTTCAGCAGCACCGACGAATTATAAGTCTGCGCCCCCAGCACGACACGGGCGACCTGGTCGAGATAGACCGGCGTGCCATCGTGATAGGCAACGATCAGCGATTTGAACGACGAGGCCTTGTGCATGGCGGTGTTGGCGGTCAGATTAACCGCGAAATATTCACCCTTCGCCCGCCCGACCGCCGCGACGTAGTCGTTCTGTTTCAGCGCCGTGTCGATTTCCGAAGGCGTCACGCCGAGTACCGCCATCTCGTGCGGATTGAGCCAGATGCGCATCGAGAACGTGTTGCCGTTCGGCCCGGTGCCCGGCGGCAGGATCGAGGTCAGCCCGATCCCCTTGACCGATTCGAGCGCCGGCTGCACCACCCTGGTCAAATAATCGGTGATCTGCTGCTGGTTATAGGCCTTGCCCGAATAATTCAGATAGATCAGATCAGCCCCGGAGCCGGAAATCTCCTGCACGATCGGAATAAGCACCCCAACCGGCAACTGGTTGAGCACCGAATTCACCTTGGTCTGAATCTGCGACAGCGCCGCATCGGGGTTCTGCCCCATCTTCATATAGACCTGGATGATCGACAGGCCTTCCTCACTGTCAGCCGTCATGTAATTGATGCCCGGCGCCTGGCCGATCGCCTTTTCAAGCGGCGCCGTGACGAAGGCGGTGACGGTCTTGGGGCTGGCGCCGAAGTAATGCGTCGTGATGTCGACCGTGGTATTGATCGTCGGCGGATATTCGGTGATCGGCATCGAGCCGATCGCCTTGATCCCGAACAGCAAAATCGCGAGGCTCAGGCTGATCGCAAGCACCGGCCGCCGGATGAACAGCGTGGTCAGGTTCACGATTTTGTCTCCAGTGACACCGCATTATTGATCGTCACGCCATCGCCGGAATGTAGCTTGATCTGCCCGGCGGTCACGATCCTCATGCCCGGCTTCACCCCGCTCAGCACCTCGACCTGACCATCGAACTCGGTGCCAACGCTGATCGGCTGTTCGGTGGCGACCAACGCGCCGTCCTTCTTCGCGACGACATAGACGAAATCGCCGAACGTGTTGAACGAGACCGCAACCATCGGAATCGCGACGATCGGCTTGGGCGACTGGCTCTGGATACTCACCATGGTGAACATCCCCGGCGAGAGCGCGGCCCCCGCCGCGATCCGCGCCCGCACCGACATCGCCCGGCTGGCCTTCGAGACATGACTGTCGAACGCTGTGACATGCGCGGTGAAATGAACCAGCCGATCCGCCTGATGAATCGTGACGGTGACCGGCGCGCCGATGTGGATCAAACTGACATTGCGTTGCGGGATTGAGAAATCGACATAGAGATGATCGAGATTCTCGAGGTTGGTGATCGTGTCGCCCGGATGCACATAGGCCCCGGGATCGAGGGTGCGCAGCCCGACCACGCCAGAAAACGGCGCCCGGATGGTATATTGCGCCAACGCCAGTTTGAGCGCCTTCACCGCCGCGATGTCGCTTTGCAACGTATAGGTCGCGGTGTCGTCATTGGCCTGCGACGTCGCATTGACCCCGAACAAGCCGTGCTGGCGCTTCGCATTGATCGCTGCCAGATGCGCCTTGGCCTCCGCCTGATCGACCTGCCCGGGCAGCGACCCCGCGTTCAGGGTGAGCAGTACCTGACCCTTGGTGACCTGCATGCCCGACCGGAAATCGACCGTCTCCACCACCCCGCCGACCGCGCTGCTGATCGAGGCGCCCTGCACCGCCACGATCTGCCCGACCGCGCTGGTCTCGGCCGCATGGCGGATGGTCTTGACCGTGGTATCCGACACCACGACTTTCGGATCGGCCGCCGCCGCCAGACGTTTATGGATCTGATGTTGCTGATAGGCATGCAGACCGAACACGATGCCGAACAGCAGGGCAGCGGCGCAGACAACGACAATGATGGAGCGCTTCATGGCGTGCGCGTTACTTTCACGGTTGCGGGGGATGCGGAGGGCGGTGTGTCGCCCATGGCGACGAACAGGGTGACCAGGTCCTGATAGCAGGTGACCTGCTCGGTGAGTTCGGCGACCTGGTCGGATTGGGCGAGCAGCTCGGCGTTCAGAAGGGTCTGATAGGTGATCGCCCCGGCATCATAGCGTTTTCGGGCGATCCGCAGCGCCGTCCCCGCGAAATCCGCGGCGGCCTTTCGCTGCTCCAGCGAGGCCTCGGCACCCTGCAGATCGCGCAGACCATCGGCCACCTGATTGAACGCGAGCAGGACGGTGTTCTTGTATTGCGCCGTCGTCTGCTGCCAGGTGGCATAGGCGGCTCTCTTGTCAGCCGAGAGCGTGCCGCCCTCGAACAACGGCGCTGCGAACGACGATGCCAGCGTGAAGATCTCCGAGACCGGATTAAACAGCGCCGCCGCGCTGCCGGCGCCGAACGAACCGCTGAGGGTGATATTCGGATACATTGCCGCGGTCGAGGCATCGACCGCCGCCGATGCCGCGGTGACGGCCGCCATCGCGGCGACGATGTCGGGTCGGTGTTCGACCAGAACCGAAGGCACCACCACCGGAATCGCGCTCGGCACGATCAAATCCTGCATCGAGAGGTGCGGGATCGGCTGATCCGGCGCCTGCCCGATCAGGTAGTTCAACCGGTGCCGCGCATCGTCGCGCCGTGCCGTGATCAGCGGCAGTGCCGCCTTGTTCGCCGCGAGCACCGATTTTTGCTGTTGCACCGATTCATCGGAAATACTGCCGAACCGGTAATCGCTGGTCATGACGCCAAGCACCTGGGTCTGTGCCGCGACGATCTGCCGGCGCAGCTGCAACTCCGCCTGATCGCCGGCCAGCGCAATTGCCGCCGTCGCGACATTGCCGGCCAGAAAAATCTTGGCCTCCTGCACCGCCGCCGCGCTCACCGCGGCCCGGGCGCGAGCGTTGCGGTACAAATCGCCCTCGAGACCGAATACGTCGGTATTGTAGCTGATCTCGCCGCTCGCCGCCGCCAGGGTAAATGGCTTGCCCGGCACCACGACCCGCCCGCCCACGATCGAGCGCAAGGCGGTGTCGCGCTGCAAACCGCCACCCAGCCCGATGCTCGGAAAGAAGGCACCGCGCTGCGCAACCGCATAGTTGTTCGACGCGGTCAGGGCATCGCGCGCGGCGGCGAGGGTCGGGTTCTGGGCGAAACTTTTCGCGATCAGCGCGTTCAAAACGGTCGAGTGGAACATCTGCCACCACGCGGCGTTCTGTGCTGCCGTCCAGTCGAACGCCTGGTGTGGGGTGGTGGCCCCACCCGTCGGGGTCCGCGTGTAATGGTCCGGCGCGGCGGCGGGGGCGAGCGTCAGATGCGGCCCGACCGAACAGGCTGAGAGACCGAGGGTGATAAGCGCGACCGAGGGGCGCGCACACCGTCCCAACAGGGTGATCGCGGCGGATCGGGCGGATCGTCGCGAAGAGCGACCGGTATCAATATTGCGCTGGTTTATCATCACGTATCATAAGTATGATCATCACGACGCAATGTCGATTGGCAGATGTTAATAATTGTAAACGAGTATTTGAATGTATTATTGTAATCCGTTTGACCACAAACCCTTACATTCCTGAGAAGATCTTAACTATTACCCTGCCCATCGGTGATCTATATAGGGTCTTGTAGGCTGGATCAGGTTCATTTTTACAGATTGATCCGGCAAAATCTTATCAGGAGTTGAAACAATGACCAGAACCAACAGAATGTTGCTCGGCGCTACCTTGGCGTTCGGTATCACGGGCGCCACCGCATTCGCCGCGCCGCCGCCGGTTGCCGGGGCTGTGGTATCGCAACGGCCGCTCAACGTGGTCGGCCAATATGCGCCCGGTGTCAGCGCGCCGTCGCGGGTCTATAACGGGCAGGGTGCTGCCGGCAACGCCAACAACCAGGTTGGCAGCGCGCAAGGTGCTCTGGTCCATAACCAGTTCGCCTCCACTGTCGGCGGCCAGAACTATCCTCGGTTCAATCCCGCGACCGATCGGACCGCAGCGGTTCAGGCGGTGTCCGGATGGCACCCCGATCAGGCGCCGACCCCCCAGGTCGCCAACGGCACCGACTCGCTGCAATTCCCGATGGGGAACTGACCACCATGCGGGATCATCCCTCAAGGATGACCCCGCGTGCTGGCGTATTCGATCATGAGGATCAATATCATCACTCTTGCCGGCCTTGCCGGCCTCGCCGGGCTGGCCGCCCTCGCGCCGCGCGCGGATGCGCAGCAGAGTGGGTCGGCGGTTCGCCTCCAGGGGGTCATCGCCCAGACGCCCCCCGCCGTGATGGGCCAATCCTATCCCGACTTCGGCGCTCCCGAAGCGCCGGTGGTTACTGATCGGTTCGCCAGTCAGGTGGTGGGCGAGAGCTATCCGCGACTGATCAATCCACCGACGCGCGAAGCCGCGCCGGGGCGCCGGATCGATGAGACCCCGATGCAGCGCAACGCGATGCGCGATCCTCGCGTCATTGTTCGCAACAACCGCAATTTCAATCCGCCGATGGGCAACTGACCCGTATGACCCGCCACCACGTAAACCGTCCCTGAAAGTGACCCGCGCCATGAATTTTCGTCGATCGACCGCAGCCCTGTCCCTCGGCCTTGCCGCCATGGTCATGACCGGGCGCGCCGAGGCCGCCTCCACCCGCGAGTTACCGTCGCAATGGACCGTCTATACCGGTGATGTCGAACATAACTCGGCGTTCAAGGCGCCCACCGGCGCGGCGGGCGCGGCGCTCGACAAAGGGGTGAGCTGGCGATTCGCCGAGGCGAACGCGCTGCCGCTGAGCGATAAGCTCGGCAAGAACGCCGCCGCCCTCGGCCCGCGCGGCGCGCCGGTCAAAACGACCCAGTTCCTCGGCAATGCGGTCGGCGTGACCGTGGTCGGGGACGTGCTTTATGTCGAATCCGACAGCGGCTATGTCTATGCGTTGAACGCGGTCACCGGCCGTCAGATCTGGCGCGCCAGGGTCGACAATGCGGCGATGGGCGATCCGATCGTGGTCGATGGCCGAGTGTTCGTCGGCACCGGGGACACCGGATTTTCGTTCTCGCAGGTGCTGCGCGCCGAAAGCAATGCGCATCTCGGCCTGGTCCGCGGCCTGTCCTGGGGCACGATCTATGCGTTCGACGCCAAGACCGGCAAACCGCTCTGGACCTATGGCACCCGTGGCGAGAACATGCCGAGCGAGTGCTATGCCGCCAGGACTCTCTTTTTCGGCAACGGTGACGGCCATATTTATGCGCTCGATCCGGCAACCGGGGCGCTGCGCTGGAAAACCCCGATCGGCGGGTTCGATTCGATGTCGTCCTGCACGATCGACCACGGCAAGGTTATCGCCGGCTTCACCGACCCCAATAATCTCGCGGCGGTCGATCTGCACGGCGGCAGGCTCGCGTGGCGCGCCACGTTCCCCAATGTCGCCAACACCGGCATGGGCGATAATTCCCCCACGGTCGATCCGGCCAACCATGAAATCATCCAGGTCGCGGTGGCCGATGCCCGCAGCGATGACGGCAAATCCACCGTCAATACCGCGGTGCTCGGCGTCGATGCCCTGACCGGCGCGGTCGAATGGAAAACCCTGCTCGGGCGCGGCGCGACCCCGCCGGCCTACAAGGCCTCGGTCGCGATGGCGCATGACGGGGTCATTTATGTCAGCAGCCCCGTCACCAACAAACTCTATGCGCTGAACGGCAAAACCGGCGCGATCACGTGGCAATCGGCGATTCCCTATCCGCAGATCCCGGGTTTGGGTCGTGGCGCGGTGACCTACGACAAGGGGATGCTCTATCAGAGCACCGGCACCCGCCTGTTCGCCTGGAATGCCAAGACCGGCGCCCTGGTCCATACCGTGCGCATCGGCGGCCGGTTCGGCATCGTCAATCCGGTGATCGTCGGCAACACCATGTTCCTGGCCAATTCCTGGGGCTGGGTGATCGCGCTGCCGGTCTCGACCGTGGCCGGATCGAAGGCATGACATCCAGCGGGCGCACAAATGATCTGGACAGTTTCGCCAAATCGCAACACATGGTCCAGAGTCCGGTGAGCTGTCCCGCCGAACCGGCGCCGCGCGCCGCACATGAAATGTCAGGGCCCTGATGCCGATGTCCGCCCAGAGCGACACTGTTCTGCTGATCGACGATGACTCCCGGCTGCGCGCGCTGGTCGAGGAGCATCTCACCGAGTTCGGCCTCAAGGTGGTCACCCTGCCGGACGGCCGCAAAATGGCCGAAACCCTCAAGGCCAACCAGATCGACATTGTCATCCTCGATCTCGGTCTGCCGTTCGAGGATGGGTTGAGCCTGTGCCGCAAGATCCGCGCCGACAACAATGTGCCGATCCTGATCCTGACCGCGCGGGGCGATGAGGTCGACCGGGTGCTCGGTCTCGAAATGGGTGCCGATGACTATCTCGCCAAACCGTTCAGCCCGCGTGAGCTGATCGCGCGGATCAAGGCGATTCTACGCCGCTCACGGACACCCGCCGCGCCGGCCCGCACGGAGGCTCCCGCCGTCGCATTCGGCCCGTTCAGCTTCGATTTCCAGCATCAGAAACTGCTGCGCGACGGCCAGATCGTGGCGCTCACCTCCGGTGAAGCCAAGCTGCTCGGCATTCTGGTGCAGCACGCCGGGCAGTCCCTGTCACGTCAGCAGATCATGGCGCTCAGCCGCGGCCGCAGCTATGGCCCGTATGACCGCACGATCGATGTGCAAATATCCAAATTGCGCAAGATGATCGAGACCGATCCGGCCGATCCGCGCTACATCCAGACCATCTGGGGCGAAGGCTACGTGTTCTATACCGACATGCCATGAAGCGGCTGTGGCCGGCGCGGCGCGGGCTGACTATCGTGCAGCGCACTGTGATTTTGCTGCTCGCGTTGTTTCTTGCCACCGAAGCGACCGTCGTTGTGCTGTTTCACCTGTATGTGCTCGACCCGGCCGCCGCCCGCTTTGCCGAGATCCTGATCGATGCCGACCAGGCCAGCACCGGTTCGGCGATCACTGACCGCGCGACGTCTCGCCCGGCGCCGCCCGGCCGGCTCATGCTGTTGCACAGCACCGCCGTCAAACCCGGTCGGGCGCCGAATAATTATTTCCTGTCCGAAACCGCGCGCAACGTCGCGCTCATGACCCATGGCGGCGCGATGCGGATCAGCCGCAACCGTGGCCAGCACGATGGCATCATCTGGATCAGGACGACCACGGCCGCGGCCTGGACGGGATTTGCGGTGTCGCGGTTTGATTTCGGCGCGTCGAATTTCGTGCTGCTGCGGCTGATCGTGCTGTTCGGCTTCACCTTCCTCGGCAGCGTGATGATCGTGCGCGAAGTCAACCGCCCGCTCAGTCGCCTCGCCGGGCTGGCGCATCAATGGGGTCAGGGCGATCGGATCTTCGAGATGGAACCGTTCGGCGGGCCGGATGAGATCCGTCAGGTTGAACAGGCGATCCGCGGCATGGCGGCTGATCTGCGCGCGCTCTACGATGAACATTCCGTGCTGCTGACCGGCATTTCCCATGAGTTGCGCACGCCGCTCTCGCGCCTTCTGCTGGTGCTGCATCTGCCCGACGCGAAGTTGCTGGCCCAGAAGCCGGCGATGATCGAGGATGTCGCGGAGATGGACGAAACACTGCGCAAATTTCTCGCTCTGGTCCGCAACGACAGTCAGGAACGCAGCGTCACCGGCAGTCTCGCGCCGTTTCTGAGCGCGATGGCGGCGATCGGGCGTGATCGCTACGGGCTTGACATCGTGCCGCTCCAGATCGACTTGCCGCCGGTCGCCTATAAGCCTCTCGCGCTGGAACGCCTGGTCCGCAACCTGTTCGATAATGCCGCCCGTTACGGCGCCAGCCGGGTCCGGCTTGGCGCCATCATCACGGCCACCACGATCACGATCCGCTTCTGCGATGACGGGCCGGGGCTGCCGATCGCTGATCCGGATGGTGACACCACGCCTGACCCTCACATCCCGCCCGCCCATCAGGGCTCCGGCGTCGGCATGTTGCTCTGCCGGCGGATCGCGACGCTGCACGGCGGCACCATCAGCTTCACGAATGGTTCCGAAGGCGGGCTGATCGCCGCGCTCACGCTGCCACGCGCCGGTTGAACGCGGCAGTGCCCGGCGCGCGCGCCGGTTACGCCTGAGCGGACGATCGCGCCGCGATTTCGCGCGTCCGGCCGCTCGCGATGTCGTCGGCTCGGCGCCTCAGCCAGCGGGGCGCCGGTTCGGGCCGGCCGAACAGGTAGCCCTGAAGGATATCGCACTGACGGTCGAGGAGGAATTCTGCCTGCGCCTCGGTCTCGACGCCCTCGGCGACGGTGGAGAGACCGAGATGCCGTGTCATCGCCAGAATGGCCTCGGCCAGGGTTGCATCGCGGGTGTTGCCGGGCAGGTGACGGATGAACCCGCGATCGATCTTGATCTCGGTGATCGGCAGGGTCTGCAGGTAGCCCAGGCTGGAATAGCCGGTGCCGAAATCATCGACTGAGAAGCGAATGCCGCGCGTGGCCAGGGTGTTCAGGATCGCTCTTGTTTCCTCGATGCGGTCGATCAGAAGATTTTCGGTGATCTCGATCATCAGGTGGTGCGGATCGGCGCCGGTTTCGGCCAGGGCGGCAAGGATGTCATCGACGAAGGCGGGATCGTGCAACTGCCGCGGGCTGACGTTGATGGACACCCGCAGTTTCTGGCCACGCAGCGCTTCCCCGGCGATGATGCGGCACACCGCCCGGATCATCCAGCGACCCATGGCCAGAATCGCGCCGGTCGCCTCGGCGATCGGGATGAAGGCACCCGGCGGCACGATGATCCCATCGGCACGGCGCAGGCGGACCAGCGCCTCGGCGCCGACCACCTCGCCGGCACGGTCGACCTGGGATTGCAGCCAGACTTCGAGACGGTCATGATCGATCGCTTCGCGCAATGTGCGTTCGATCATATGGCGCCGCGCAACCCGGTCCTGCATCGAGGGTTCGAAAAACATCAACGCCGTATCGCTGGCCGCCTTGGCCTGTTGCATGGCGATGTCGGCCTGGCGGAACAGATCCTCGACCGCACCGGCCCGATGCGGGAAAATCGCGATCCCGATGTCGGCGCCAACATGGCATTCATGCGTGGCGACCATGATCGGCGGTGCGAGCGCGTCGAGCAATTTGGTCGCGATCTGTTGGGTGATCGTGGCCGCGGCGTCAGGCTTGTCAGCCAGATCGGCGAGCAGAACCGCGAATTTGTCACCCGCGAGCCGCGCGATGATGTCGGGGCCGCGCAGTGCTGCGCGAAACCGGCGCGCGGCCTGGGTGAGCACGAGATCGCCGATGTGATGGCCATGCAGATCGTTGATGAGGTTGAAGCCGCTGAGATCGATGAACAGCAGCGCCCCGCTCAACCCGCTATCCTGCGCATGAACCAGCGCACTCGCGAGGTGACGCTGCAGCATGGCGCGGTTGGGCATGCCGGTCAGTTGATCGAAGAACGCGAGCCGGTAGATTTCCTCATCGGCTTTCTGCTTGTCGCTGACATCGACCCAGGCGCCGACGATCCGTTCGGGTTGCGTCGCGGTGCCCGGGAGCAGGATTTTTTCGTCGCGCACCCAACAATAGATGCCGCTGGTGCAGGCAAATCGATACTGGTGAACGATGCGCCCGCGATCGGACAGGTTGCGCTCCGCCGCAAGGGCATCGGCGCGATCGTCGGGATGGATATGATCGATCCACCACCGGGGGCGTAGCGCGGCAACCTGAGTGTGGCCGAACAGGCGCTCGATGTTGGCGCTGATCTCGACGAGGTGCCACCCCAGCGGATCGCTGTTGTTGGGCGGGCGTTCGAGCGCGTAAACTACCGTCGGGCTGGTATCGAGCAGGCGGGCCAGACGCTGTTCGCTGTCGCGCTGCGCGGCTACGGCCGCATCCCGGGCGGAGCGGGTCCGTAACGCAACGATGCCATAGGCCAGATCGCTCGCGAGCTGGGTCAGCAGTTTGATCTCGGCCTCGTCGAAACCGCGGCGGCGCGGATCGTGCGAGGCTTCAGGGTCGTCGCTCAGCAGGCTGATCGCCCCCAGGATGGCGCCGCCGTCGCCGCGCAGGGGGATGGCGAGTGCCGAGGTGAATTGGCCTGGAATGGCGATTTTGTCGCGCCAGATCTGCAAGGCGGGTTGATTGAGAAGATCGTGAATCACGACGGTTCGCCCCTCGCGGATGGCGCGGCCGGTTGGATCCTGGCCAAACGGCGTGTCGGCCCAGGTGATATGCAGCGACATCAGGTGATCGAGGCCAAAGCCGGCCTTGGCGACCGGCGTCACGGTGCCATCGGTCGCCGCCATCCCGACCCAGGCGGCGGTGTAGCGCCCGATGTCGACCGCGATGCTGCAGATCGACTGGATCAGTCCGGGTTCATCCGGCACCGTGGCGATCGCCTGGTTGCAGGCGATCACGGTTTGCAGCGCGCGATTGGCGCGATCGAGCAGGATGTTGCTGCGGTGGAGAGCCTCTTCGCGGATTCGTCCATGGAGCTGGGGCGCCAGGGACAGGGCGAGTGAGCGGCACAGCGCGACCGTGGCTTGCGGCAGGATTTCGGTGCGAAAGCCGACGATAAAAGCCAATCGGCGTTCGGCGATAAAAAGCGGAAACGCCATGACGCGCCTTGTGCCACGGCGCACGGCCTCGGCCTGTACGGGAAATGCAGCCAGCGCGGCGGAATCGACGAGGGGATGATCGTCGATCACCGCGCCATCGGTCAACGCCGCGGCACAATAGATCTCGCTGAGCGGATGATCGTTGCCGTCGCGTATCGCGTCGAACATCGATTGGATCACCGGGTCGACCGCGCAGCCGGATAAAAACCGATAGGTTCCGGCCGCGATATCCGCCTCCGGCGTGATGCAATAATCCGCGTCGAGATATCGTCTGATCCGATCGAGCACACGGTCGAGGGCTTCGCGAAAACTGGCGGCGTCGGCCGCATCGGCGGCGATCTGCTGGCGTAGTGACAGTTCCGCGACCAGTCGTTTGCTCTCGGTCAAACGCCGGTGCAATTCGAGTTCGGCCATCACCGAGCGGCTCATATCGATGATGAGCGATTGCTCGGCGATGCCGAAATCCCACCGGGGCCGGACATCCGCCAATGAGAAAGTGCCGATCCGGTAACCCTCCGGCGAGACCAACGGCATGCCGGCGTAGAACCGGATATTTGTCGGCGCGTGCAAGAGCGGCGAACCAGCGAATCGCGGGTCGAGCCGCGCATCCGGCACCAGAAGCAACGCGTCGCTCTCGATCGCGATGTCGCAAAATGAATGCGCGCGATCGATTTCGCTCAGGACGAGGCCGTGGATCGATTTGAAGATGATCCGGTCATTGACGACGAGAGAGATTGCCGCGATTGGAACGCGGAGCAGGCTCGCCGCAAGCCGGGTAAATCGATCGAACACCGCGCGCGAGAGATGATCGTGGGGGCCATAATGGTCCACGATCGTGAGGCGCTCGCGCTCCATATCTGCTGGATAAACGTCCATCCCACGTCTTCATACGGAATAAAGCTTAAGAAAATCAAAACATTTCTCGATTGATCTTTAGCTTGGGCGAGCGTTTCCTGCGGGGAGTCGGGTGGTCTTGTATCTGGCGGCGGGATGGGCCATAGAACATTTCATTAATCCGTCGCGCTGCGAGTCTCGCACCGCGGCGTGTTTTTGCTTGAGGAGATCGTTTCCATGTTCGACGCCCTTTCGGGCAAATTGGGTGATGTGTTCGACCGGTTACGCCGGCGTGGTGCGTTGTCCGAGACCGATGTGATCGAAGCGATGCGGGACATTCGTCTCGCGCTGCTCGAGGCGGACGTCGCTTTGCCGGTGGTGCGCGATTTTATCTCCAAGGTGCGGTTGCAGGCGGTCGGGGCCGAGGTGTTGCGGGCGGTTTCGCCCGGGCAGCAGGTGGTCAAGATTGTCAACGACGCCCTGGTCGAGGCGCTGGGCGGCGAGGGGGTGGTGCCGCTGAATTTGAATGCGGCGGCGCCGATCCCGTTTTTGATGGTGGGGTTGCAGGGGTCGGGCAAGACCACGACTTCGGGCAAGATTGCGCTCTATCTGAAGGACAAGCAGCGCAAGAAGGTGCTGCTGGCGAGTTTGGACACGCAGCGGCCGGCGGCGCAGTTGCAGTTGGCGCAGTTGGCGGAGCGGGCCGGGGTGGCGTCACTGCCGATCGTGCCGGGCGAGACGCCGGTGCAGATTGCCAAGCGCGCGATGGAGACCGGGCGGCGCGAAGTGTTCGACGTGGTGATTTTGGACACGGCCGGGCGCTTGTCGATCGATCAGGCGTTGATGGACGAGGTCAAGGCGATCCGGGCGGCGACCGACCCGGCCGAGACGCTGCTGGTGGTCGATGCGATGACCGGGCAGGATGCGGTGGTGACGGCGACCGCGTTCAACGAGGCGGTGAGCATTACCGGCATCGTGATGACGCGGTTGGACGGCGATGCGCGCGGGGGTGCGGCGCTCTCGATGCGGGCGATCACCGGGGCGCCGATCAAGCTGATGGGCATGGGCGAAAAGCTCGATGCGCTGGAGCAGTTTCACCCTGAGCGGATCGCCGGGCGGATTCTCGGCATGGGCGATATCGTGTCGCTGGTCGAGAAAGCGTCGGAACATGTCGATCAGGCGAATGCCGAGAAACTCGCCAAGAAGATGGCGAAGGGGAAGTTCGACCTCGAGGATTATGGCGAACAACTCAAGCAGATCACCAAGATGGGGTCGCTTTCGGGCATCATGGGGATGTTGCCGGGGGTGGGCAAGATCAAGCAGCAACTGGCGGACGCGGACCTCGATACGTCGATTTTGAAGCGCCAGGGGGCGATCATATCGTCGATGACCAAGGCGGAACGGGCGAACCCGGACATTATGAAGGCGAGCCGGAAGAAGCGGGTCGCGGCGGGGTCCGGGACGTCGGTGCAGGAGGTCAATCGGCTGCTCAAGCAGTTCGATATGATGAAGGACATGATGAAGCGCGCGTCCAAACTCGGGCAGAAGGGCCTGGCGCGCGGGGGGTTGGCGGCGTTGATGCCACAAGGTGGTGGGAGACGGCCGTTTTAGGTTTGGTTGGCGGCGGGAGACGGCCGTTTCAGGGTCAACCCCTTTTCGTTCGGGGGATTCAGTTTTTGTTTACTTTGGAGAGTTATAGACAATGTCGTTGAAGATCAGACTGGCCCGTGCGGGTGCGAAAAAGCGGCCGTTCTATCATATCGTGGTGGCGGATGCGCGCAGCCCGCGGGATGGCAAGTTCATCGAGCGGTTGGGGAGCTACAACCCGATGCTGCCGGCCGAGCATGAGGACCGGGTGCGGTTGGTGAACGAGCGGGTGACGCATTGGCTGAGCCAGGGCGCGCAGGCGACCGATCGGGTGGCGAAATTCCTCGGCAAGGCCGGGTTGGCGCCGATGCCGGTGTATCGCGAGCAGCCGATCCAGGCGGCGCCGAAGAAGAAGGCGCAGGAACGCGCGGCCGAACGGGCCAAGGCTGCCGCGGCGTAATCGATGGATCAAGCGCTGATCCTGATGGGCGTGATCGGCAAGCCGCATGGGGTGCGGGGGGCGGTGCATGTGCATGCCTATACCGACAACCCCGCGTCGCTGGCCGATTTTCCGCTCCGCGATCAGCGCGGGCGCCGGGTGGAGCTTGCCTGGGTGACCGACGGTGTCGCAAGGGTCACACTGTTCGAGGCGGATCGCAAGATTGCGGTTTCGGATCGGGATGCGGCGGCGCGGTTGGTGAATGTGCAGTTGTTCGTCGAACGGGCGGCGCTACCGCCGGCGGCCGAGGATGAGTTCTACCTCGCCGATCTGATCGGTTTAGCCGCGATCGGGGCCAATGGCGCGAGCCTTGGCACCATCACCGCCGTGCATGATTATGGCGCGGGGGCCAGCATCGAACTCGATGATGGATCGCTGCTGCCGTTCACCCGCGCGGTGGTGCCGGAGATCGATCTGGCGGCGAAGCGGGCGCTTGTGGTGCCCCCGTTCGAGATCGAGGTGCGGGAATGATGTTCCGCGCCACCGTCGTGACCTTGTTTCCCGAGATGTTTCCCGGGCCGCTCGGCTATTCGCTGGCGGGACGGGCGCTGGGCGAGGCGATCTGGTCGCTCGATTGCGTCAATATCCGCGATTTCGGCCAGGGACGGCACCGGGCGGTCGATGATACGCCGTTCGGTGGCGGGGCGGGCATGGTGATGCGGCCGGATGTGCTGGATGCGGCGATCAACTCCGTCGCGGATGACCGGCCGTTGATCGCGCTGACGCCACGCGGGGCGCCACTCACGCAAAACCGGGTGAAAACCCTCGCTGCCGGTGCGGGCGTGATCCTGCTGTGCGGGCGCTATGAAGGGTTCGACCAGCGCGTGCTCGACGCCCGTCACGCCGAGGAAATCAGCATCGGCGATTACATTCTGGCCGGTGGGGAAATCGCGGCGCTCGCCCTGCTCGATGCGACCATCCGCCTGCTGCCGGGCGTGATGGGGGCGGCGGACAGCGCTGATGAGGAAAGCTTTTCGGCGCCGTTGCTCGAATATCCGCACTACACCCGCCCGGCCGAATGGAACGGCCACGCCGTGCCGGACACGCTGCTCTCGGGGCATCACCAGGCGATCACCGCATGGCGGCGCAACCAGGCGGAAACCATTACACGAACCCGCAGACCCGATCTGTGGGCCCACCATATTGCCAGCCAGCCGGCTCGGCCGTAACGCACTCTCGAAAGGACAAACCCCATGAACGTCATTCAGACGATCGACGCCGAACAGATCGCCAAACTCAGCGAAACGCGCGGCATTCCCACCTTCCAGCCAGGCGACAATCTGCGCGTGTCGGTGCGGGTCAAGGAAGGCGAACGCACCCGCATCCAGGCGTTCGAAGGCGTGTGCATCGCGCGCTCGAACCGGGGCATCAACTCCAACTTCACGGTGCGGAAAATCTCGTACGGCGAAGGCGTCGAACGCGTGTTTCCGCTGTATTCGCCGAACGTGACCGAAATCGCGGTAACCCGCCGGGGCGACGTGCGGCGCGCGAAACTCTATTACCTCCGCGGCCGCCGCGGCAAGTCGGCACGCATCGCCGAAGCCGCGCGGGAGACGCCGGCGGCTTGAGGCG
>NZ_JBMFGY010000069.1:0-17131 GCF_049977125.1 Acidiphilium sp.
GCAGCGTCACAGTAACGTCGGCACGCCCTGCGCGATCAGGCCGAACGCGCGGCACAAGCGGTCCTGCAACGCGCCGAACCCCTCGGCGCGGGTGATCGTGCGTTCATCCATGTAGAGCGGCTTGGCGATCTCGATCTGCACCACGTGCAAGCGCTCGCGCGGCCTTCCATAGTTCCGCGTTACATATCCGCCCGCGTAGGGGTCGTTTCGCCGCACCACCAGCCCCTCACCCCGGAAGCTCTGCTCGATCAACGTCACGATCGCCCGGCCGCAGGCGCTGCCATGGGCATCGCCGAGCACGATATCTGGCCCATGCGCCCCGGCGGCATGGCCGAAGGGCGTCGGCATCGAATGAACATCGAGCAGCAGGCAGGCGCCGAAACACTGTCTGGTTTCGCTCATCAGCCCGGTGAGCGCGGCGTGGTAGGGTTGCCAGCACGCGGCGATGCGCGCCTGCGCCTCGGCAAACCGCAGCTTGTGGCGATAGATCGCCTCGCCGGAGGCGACCACCCGCGCAATCGTGCCCAACCCCGCCGCCACGCGCGGGCTTGTGGTGTTGACGTGGTCGGGCAGGGTATCCTCGAACATCGCCGGGTCAAGCTCCCACGCCTCGCGATTGACATCGCAATAGGCGCGCGGAAACCGCGCCGCGATCAGCGGCACCCCCAGATCCGGCGCGCAGCCGCATAATTCATCGACGAAACTGTCCTCGCTCTTGCGCAGCGCCCGCGCGTCGAGCCGCGATTCGGCCAGAAATCCCGCCGGATAGGCGCAGCCCGAATGCGGCGAGGCGATCACCATCGGCGCGGTCTGGCGCAACGGGCGCCAGATCGTCAGCGGCGCAGCAACGCCCGAAACCCCCGCCCCATCGGTCGGCCCCTCACGCGGCAGGTCGGTGTTCACATCCATGGCCATCGCTGGCTGCCATAAAGCCGATGCAATCGCGCGCGGTCAATGATATGCCTGCGCCCGGCCCCATCCGAACGCCGCTGAAGGACGATTCCATGCCCGATATTCTCGTCGTCACCGTCAATGACGTCGCCAACGCCCGGATCGATCGCGTGATCGGCCCGGTCTATGGCACCTCCATCCGCAGCCGGACCATCGTCGGCAATGTGCTCGGCGGCATCCGCGCGATCTTTGGCGGCTCTCAGGGCGGCTACATCGCCATGGTCAACCAGACCCGCGACGAAGCCCTCGCCGCCCTGAAGGCCCATGCCGCCTCGCTCGGCGCCAATGCCGTCATCGGCATGCGCTTTGACTCCGGCGAGTTCGACGCCGGCCAGGGCCAGGCCATGAACGAAGTCACCGCCTATGGCACGGCGGTGCTCCTGCACCCGATCAGCTGACGCCGATCAGGTGCGGCGGCGGCGGCGGATCAAGCCCATCAGCCCCAGGACCCCGGTTCCCAGCAGCGCCAGCGACCCCGGTTCGGGCACCGGCGTGTAGGACACGCCGCGATTGACCACCCCGAGCACCGGCGCGACCAGCGTGGTGAAGGATTCATTCGCCGGCAGGGTCATCGCCGCCAGATTGTCGGTGATCGCGAACACCGCATTCGGATCGGCTCCAGGATCGCCGTCGAGCGGGCTGGTGCCGAAGGTGGCGCCGACGCCGAACAGGCTGACGGTGCCATTGGCATTCACCTGGCCGGTGATGTCGCGCAGGCCGGTGGTTGCGATGTCATAGCCGAGGCCGTTGACCGTGTAGGATTGATCGAGGTTGAGCCCGGCCTGGAGCGTGTAGTCGAGCGACCATTTGCCATCGATCAGACTCCATTTCTCCAGCCCCGCGTTCGGATCGGTGTTCAGATCCTGCGGCCCCTCATCGCCGACATAGAGCGTATCGGCATTGGCGAAGAACATGCCGAACGAATAGAGGCTACTGTCGGTGGCGTTCTTGGCGGAGACCACCGGAAACCCTGGCAGCAGCGTCATCGTCGGCGTGCCCGCCGCCAGCGCCGCGTTCACCGTGGCCGCGGTCGGCAGCGTTCCCGCCGCGCCGACCTGATACACCCCGTTGATCCCGTTGCCGCCGCTGCCCTTGGAGACATACAGCGTGTTGTTGGCGATCGTCACGCCCCGGAAATTATTGTCCTTGCTGGTCTTGTCGGCCGGCAGCCCGTTCTGCGTGATATTATAGACACCCGCCTGCTGGGTTCCCGGCGTCGTCGGTGTCGCGCTGACCCCCGGCGTGATGATCTGCGCCCCTGAGCTGTCGACCACGGATGTCGGCGGCTTCTTGGTCTGGCCGGCGTTGCCGGCGGCATAGATCAGCCCGTTCGAGCCCACGATCGCCGCGCGCCCGTTGTCGCCGCTGAACGCATTGGTCGTGGTGGTCGAAATACTGCCGTCCGCCGCCACCGAGGTCACCACCCGATAGGTCGGCCCCGCCGTATCCGGATTGTTCGGATCGATCGCGCCCGGCGTGTTGTCATTGGAAATATCGAGCTGGTTGACCCCGGCCTGATAGCCGATGAAACTCAGAACCTGGCCGTTCTGCGACAGATTCAACGACAATTCCGATTTCGAGCTGAAACTCGTCACCACATCGCTCGTCGGCACCGCCAGAACCCCCGCCACCGCGCCACTGCCTGGATTGATCTCGGTCAGATTGATCGGCGAGGTGATGCCGAACGTGCCATCCGTGTTCGCGTTCAGAAATACGCCCGGAAAACTGCCGTCATTGGTCGCGGTTCCCCCGCCCGGCAGCGCCTCGCCCACCGTTACCGTGCCGGCATTGCCCGCATAGGTCGAACTGGACACCACGATATCGCCGGGCGTGAAATTGAACGCGCCCGCCGATGCCGAATTCACCGATAACAGACAGGCCGCCACCCCGACCCCACAGAGCAACAGCGCGGCATACGAGCGCCGCACCCGCCCACCGACGCCGCCGGCAGACCTCTCACCCACATCAAAACTCATCAGATCCGTTCCTTACATGATTTTATGACCATGCCGCACGCTCTGGCATCGTGCAGCTGGCGGAACGAGTGCAATAATCATGCCTCGATCTATGATATTGATATGATGAGTTATTTAAGTATTACAGAAAAATGACTGTAAAGTTTCCTGACAAATACTGTAAAAAACCACGCATGTCGCTCAGTAATTGACACGGAACTGTCATACTTCGAGCCAATGATCGCCCGGTCATCGTCCTCTGGTTCGCGATCCGTTCAAAAAACGACGCAGGATTACGCCCATCGCCGTAAATACTCTTCCAACACCGCTCTGAACCGGCCGATCCCTTTATAGGCCGCGAGCGAATCCGGCAGCCCGGTGATCGCCGCGAGCAATCCCGCCGCCCCGCCGCGCGAGACCACGGTCTCAAGCGCATATTGATACGTCCTGATCGTGAACATCACCGCCCCGCTCGCTGGCAACCGGCTCAACGTCTGCCGCTCCACCCGCAGCACCAACTGTGCTGCCGCATCCGCCGCCGTCAGCGCCGCCGCGGCGTGACCCTCGGGCTGAAACAACGCCCAATCATCATGCACCGACCAGTTCATCCGCTCCACCAGCCGTCCTGGCTTGAGCAGGCCGATGAACCGATCCACCGGCCGCTCGAGCCGTTCGGCATAGAGCGGCACCTCGCCATGAATCGCCGCCAGCTCCCGTCCGATCTTCTCGGCCAACCGCCAGCGCGAGGGAAAGCACAGCACCGAAGCCACCAGCCGGGCCGGCATCTCCGGAGCCAGCAGGCAGATATCCTCGACCACCAGGCGACCCGCCATTTCGAGCGGATCGCACGGCGGCGCCGCCAGAACCCACGCCTCGCCGGTCAGCCGGTTTTCCAAAACCCCACCATCGCGGCGAAACCAACCGCCCCGATCCGCCAGCAGATGCGCCACGATCACCTCCAGCGCCTCGGCCCGCATCGCCGCCGAACCCGGCAGGGCGGCAAACACCTCGGCAGGCCGGGACGCCAGCAGTTCGCGCCGCAGCGCCATCTGCGCCGGATAATCCGCATCGAACAAGGTGAGGGCGGCAGGCGGGCACGCCATCAGCCCCATCGCGGCGCGATGCGGGCCGGGTTCGAACGGCAGATACACGGGCACCGGTGGCAACGGCGGCACCGGATCAGCGACCGGATCGGTCAACGCAGCCTCCTGTGGCCGGGCGTTCACGTCATTCCATCACGGCCATTTCGAGTTTCCCGACCGCCGCCCCGGCGCGCTGGGGCGGTTTGCGCATCAGCAGCAACGTGAACAGCGCGGGCACGCTGATGATCAGCATGAATTTGAATGCATCGATATACGAGATGATGCTGGATTGCTGCTCGACCAGCGTATTGAGCAGGGCGGCGCCGCCGGAGGTCGCGGGATTGAGGTAATGGCTGACCGCGCCGCCCACCTGAAGGGCGCGGTTGAACGGGGTGACGGCGTTGGCGACCGAGGCATGGGCAACCTGCGACATCTGGACCTGAACCGCTTCGGTCACCGAAATGCCGACGGCCATCCCGATGTTGCGCATCAGGCTGAGCAACGAGGTGCCCTGGGTGCGCAACGCGGGATCGAGCGTATAGAACGCGACCACCTGCAATGGCGTGAACACGAAGCCAAGCCCGGCGCCTTGCACCACGACGCTCTCGATCAGGTAGGATTGCGGCGAGGAGGGCAGCCATTGCATCATCATCCAGAACGACACGATCAGCAGAATGAAGCCGAGAAACATCAGATAGCGCGGATCGATCTTGCTGGAGAGCCGGCCGGCCATGATCATCGCGGCCATGGTGCCGAGGCCGCGCGGCGCCATCACGAGACCGGCGAGTTCGACCGGATAATTGCCGAGTTTCTCGAGGAACGGCGGCATCAGCGTCGATGATGACAGCAGCACCGAGCCGACCGCGAACATCGCGATCAGCGCGGCGTTCAGATTGCGGTCCTTGAACACGCCGCGCGGAATGAAGGGTTGTTTGGCGGTGAACATATGCACGATGAACAGATAAAGGCCGATGATCGCGAGAATGCCGTAGGTGACGATCTCGGTCGAGCTGAACCAGTCCTTTTCCTCGCCGCGATCGAGCATGATCTGAAGCGCGCCGAGAAACAGCGACAGGACGGCGAAGCCGATCCAGTCGAAATGCCCCGAACCCGGGCGCTTGGCGCGCTTGGGCATGAAAAATCCGAGGCAGAGTGTCGCGGCGATGCCAAATGGCAGATTGACGAAGAAAACATAGCGCCAGTCGTAAAAATAGGTCAGATAGCCGCCGAGCGTCGGGCCGAGGATCGGGCCGACCATGACGCCGACCCCCCAGATCGCCATCGCCTGGCCGCGCTTCTCGACCGGGTAGATGTCGAGCATGGTGGATTGGCTGAGCGGCACCAGCGCCGCGCCGAACACGCCTTGCAGCAGGCGGTCGGCCACCATCTCGCCGAGCGATGTCGCGACGCCGCACATCATCGAGGTGATGGTGAACCCGATGATCGAGACCATGAAGACGTTCTTGCGGCCGAACCGCCCGGCGAGCCAGCCGACCGGCGCGGTCATGATCGCGGCGGCAACGACATAGGAGGTCAGGACCCAGGTGATCTCGTCGTAGGAGGCCGAGAGCGAGCCTTGCATATAGGGCAGCGACACATTGGCGATCGTGGCATCCAGCGCCTGCATCAGCGTGCCGATCATGCAGCCGACCGTGACGATGACCCGCGGCACGCCGCTGATCTGCATCACCTCGCCCCTGGGTTCGGGTTGATCAACCACGGGACCGGCCGATCAGAACAGGTTGGACAATTTATGTTGATGCCCGGTGATGATATCGACCTCGGCGGTCATGCCGTTGCGCAGCACGAGTCCCGTCGGGCCGCTGGTGATGGCCACCCGCAGCGGAATGCGCTGCACCACCTTGACCCAATTGCCCGACGAATTCTGCGCCGGCAGGATCGAGAAGCTCGACCCGCTGGCCGGCGAGATGCTGGCGACCACGCCATGCCAGAGCTTGCCAGGATAGGTATCGACATGGATATTCACCTTGTCGCCCGGCTTGACCCAGGTGAGGGCGGTTTCCTTGGGCTGGGCGCGAATCCAGACATCGGTGGTCGAGACCAGACCGAACGCGGCGGTCCCGGCCGGCAGATACATGCCGCGCTGCAGATGTTCGGTTTCGGTGACCACCCCGGCGAAGGGCGCGCGAACGATGGAATGGCGGTAGTTCAGCTCAGCGGTGGCAAGGGCGGCGGCGGCGGCCTTGTACTGCGGCGTGTCGGCGGTGTGGATTTTCGCATCGCCCGAGAGTTTCGCGAGATCGACCCCGGCCTCGGCCTGCATCGCCTCCAGATCGGCCTGAGCGCCTTCATATTTGAACTTCGCATCATCGTAATCCGATTGGGTCACGCCACCGCCATGCACCAGCGAGGCGTAGCGCTGGTAGTTCAGCCGATCGTTCTCGACCACCGATTGCTGCACCCTGATTTTGGCGAGCTGCGCCTCATAGGCGTGCCTTGCGGCATGAATTTGCTGGACCACCTCCGCGAGCTGGGCGCGCGCCGCATCCTCGGCGACGACGAAACGGGTCGGGTCAAGCCGAAACAGCACCTGACCCGGCTGCACCGCCTCATGGTCATGCACGGCGACCTGCTCGACCAGACCGGAGACGTCGGTCGAGAGATTGACGCGCGCGGCCTTGACATAGGTGTCGGTCACCGAGACCGAACCGCCGGTGAACAGCCAGTAGAGCAGAACCGCGAGCAGAATCAGCAGCACACCGCCGATCATCAGAATGGGCCGCAGCAGCCGGCCGGCGTTGCGGCTGGTATCCTCGGCGCGGGTCTTCGCCTCGCGGCCGCCGGTCTCGCGACTGTCGGCGTCGCGCGTGACGACGCCGGCGGTTGTTCCTATCTGAGACATCAGGCGATCTCCTGTTCGGCCTTATCGGCATTGATCATGTGGGCATCGGCCGCGCGATCGGCGGCGAGCAGAATCGATTTCATCCGAAGCAGCCCGTCGATCGTGTCGTCGAGCATCGGTTGCGTCAGCCCGGCGGTGACCGTGGCGGCAACCGCGCCGCGCTGGGCCTCGATATCGCGCAGCAGCGGATCGGCGCGCGCCGTGAGGTGAAGACGCCAGATCCGCCGGTCCCGCGGATCGGCGCGGCGTTCAACCAGGCCGCGCGCTTCCAGCCGGTCGGTCAGGCGAGCGACCGTCATCGGCTCGACCTCGATGATCTCCGCGAGATCCTTCTGCGACAAGCCGGGGTTGCGGGCGAGGCGGATCATCATGACCCATTGCGCCCGGTTCATGTCGTGCATGCGGGCGCGCCGGTCGATTTCCCGGCGCAGCAGCCGTGCAACATCGTGCAGCAGATACAGAATATCGGGCTCGGAATCGGCGCCGCAGGGCGCGCAGGAGACGGGATGGCTCATGACAGACGTTATGATAGATACTGTTACGAGTAAGTGCTACTGCCCCAGTTCTGCGTTTTTTGCAGGGGCCCTCGCCGCAAGCCGCCTCTTGCGCGAACGGCGAGGGATCAGCCGTGCAGCGCCTGATGCAGAACCGGGATGGCGCCCGACAGCATGATCTGCACACCGATGCCGAGCAGGATGAAGGCGGCAAGGCGGGCGAGCACGCGCCGGCCGGTTTCGCCGAGCAGGGCGCCGAGATGATCCGCCGTGGCGTAGGACAGCCAGATGATCAGCGCCATCACGATCGCCGCGACCGATAATCCGGCAAAGAACAGCGCGAGCGCCGCGCCATAGCCCGGCCGCTGGGTGCCGAGCGCCACCGCCACCGCAATGGTGCCGGGGCCGGTGGTGAAGGGCAGTGTGAGCGGGAAGAAGGCGATGCTCGAAATATCGTCCGGCAGGTTTTCCAGCGTGGCATCGACCGAGGCTTCAGCCGCCTGGGCCTGTTTGCGCCCCTCGTGCAGTTCAGGCGCGGTCAGCATCTGATAGGCGCGAACCGCAACGACCAGACCGCCGGCCAAGCGCAGCGCGTTGAGCGAGATGCCAAAAAAACTCAGAATATAGCTGCCGGCCCAGAGCGAGATCAGCATCACGATCGCGCTGTTGACCCCGACGCGGCGCGCCAGGATCAGCCGGTCGCGGTGGCTGCGCCCGGCGGTGACCTCATTGAAAATAATCGCCCCGGCCAGCGGGTTGACGATCGAGAGAAGAGCGGGAAAGGCGAGCAGAAAGGCATCGGTCCCCGATTCGACAAGACTCACGCGGGCAGGCTCAAGCTTCGTACCTCACGCGGGGGGTTCGCCGGCGGCGATGGCGGCGAAAATGGCCGCGCCGATCGGCAGGATCGCATCGTTGAAATCATAGCGCGGGTGGTGCAACGGCACGGCCCCGGTGGCAGCACCCGCCTGGCCGATGCGAAAGAAACAACCGGGGCGCCGCTGGGCATAGTAGGCAAAATCCTCGCCGCCGAGCGTCGGCGGCAGGGTGGTGCGAATGTCGGCGGCGTCGAGCACCGTCGCGGCGCGCTCGGCAACGAAGCGCGCCATGCCGGCGTCATTGACCACCGGCGGGTAGCCGCGCTCGTAGGTGATGGCGGCGGTGACGCCGGCGGCCTGGGCCAGATGCTCGATCATGGCGGGAATCTCGCGGGCCAGGCGGTTCTGGACCGCGCCGTTCAGATTGCGGATGGTGCCGCTGAGCGTCGCCGTTTCCGGAATGACGTTGGTGGCGCTGCCAGCATGGAAGGTACAGATCGAAACCACGGCGGAGTCGAGCGGATCGACCCGGCGCGAGACGATCGATTGCAGACCGAGCACGATCTGCGCGCCGGCGACGATCGGGTCGATCGTGGCGTGGGGACGGGCGGCGTGACCGCCGCGACCGGTCAACTCGATCATGATGTCATCGGTCGCGCCATTGACCGTGCCGGGCGAGGCCGACAGGGTGCCGACCGGCAGGGTCGGATCATTATGCGCGCCGAACACCGCATCGAACGGAAAACGCTCCAGCAGGCCATCCTCCAACATGCGCAGCGCACCGGCCCCGCCTTCCTCGGCGGGCTGGAAAATGAAATGAACCGTGCCGGCAAACCGCCGCGTTTCGGCAAGGTAGCGCGCCGCGGCGAGCAGCATCGTGGTGTGGCCATCATGACCGCAGCCATGCATCCGCCCGGGATTCTGCGAACGATAGGGCAGATCGTTCACCTCATCCATCGGCAGGGCGTCCATATCGGCGCGGAGCGCGATGGCGCGGTTGCCGCCCCCATGGCCGAGCGCGCCATTGCGCAGCGTGCCGACCACGCCGGTGCCGCCGATGCCGGTCGTGACCTCCAGCCCGAAGGCGGTCAGACGCTCGGCAACCAGCGCCGCGGTCCGATGCTCCTGATAGGCGATTTCGGGATGAGCATGGAAATCGCGCCGCCAGGCGGTGAATTCCGGAGTCCACTCGTGCAGTTTGGGGTCAATGTTCATGATGTCACCATAATGCCGCAAAAGCGACGCCGCCACTCATTTTCTGGTGGTGATGCGTTGGCGCGGCGCACCCATGCTCGCATGGCAACGACCGGTCACCCCCTCGCCGCGATCACTCACCGCATGAAAGGCATAAACGCCGGGTTTGATGATAAATTTCATATTTCCGTGACATAGGTCTTACGCTGACGCGCATGGTTATTGCGCTGCGGCACAGGCTCCATCTCAGCGGTCGAGCAGGGACTTCCTGCGTTTATCGTCAAGAAGGAATAGTCACGATGAAAAACCTCACACGCCTGCTGACCGCCCTTGCCGTTGCCGGTACGTTCGCGCCGCTCGCAGCCAACGCGGCCGATGTCGGCACGTCGATCTACCAGCCTGATCCGATCATCGTTCAGGCGCCGACCCATCACAAGGTCGCGGATGTCCACGGGCGCGCCGCGTACAAGCTTCAGATCAAGGCGATTCGTCAGAACGGCCAGGCCTAACCAAATAGCGGGCATGGCGGCGACACCGCCATGCGCCCCCCCAATCGCAAGGAATTCAAATCATGAAACGATCAATCCTGGGCGTCGCCATGGCGGCGAGCGTCGCCGTCGCGCTGCCGATGGTGGCCAACGCCGCCACCGCGCAGGCGACCTTGGTGCAGAAAATCAACAACGCCTACGGCACCCGTTTCAAAGTGCCGCAACCGTCGAAATCGGTGTTCGCGGCGCAGCATCAGGCGGCGCAGCATCAGGCGGCGCCGCATCACGCGTGAGGCGATACGCTCAGTATTTCGACTGCCAGTAACCGGCGGCCTTGGCGACGTTGCGACAGCTGTAGGTGCCGGTTCGCGTATGGCCGAACCATTTTGACGTCGATGTGTGAAACACCACGCCGGTCGGGTTGAGCCAGACCACCGGGCTCGAACCACAGGCGGATTTGGCCGCGGCGAGGGTCTTGAACGTCTTGCCGCGCAATTTCGACGGGTGGACGTCATAACGGTGGGTCGGTTTCGACTGGGTGGTCGTTGCCTGCGCGGTGGCGCAGACCAGCCCGAGGGCGATCAGCCCGGCGGTGAAACGGCGCATCGGTGGGTCTCCTGCATCGCCGATCCGGCATGATCGGCGATGCGAGAGTGCTACGAGGCAGCAATACACGTCAAGGTTGTTTACGATGATTTCGTCGGGTTGGTTTTCGGCCGCGGGTTGAAATCCTGCGGGATCCGGTTCGGAATATGCAACTGCACATTGGTCGGCACGATGCCGATCATCTTGCAATCCGCACCGGTCTGCGCCGGCAGTTCAGTGGTCCAATCATTGGGCACCATCGCGTAGGACGCCGGCAGCGGGGCCGCCTTGCCTTCCAGCCGCAGCGGGTCGAAGGCGGCGAACAAATTGGTCACGTCCGGCGTTTCGGCATCGAACGGGCCCATGTATTTCTGATGGAACTCCGCCTCGCCACGTTTGCGGCCCGCCTGTTCGTCCGGCAGTGTGGCGAGCGGCGGCAGGTTGAATACCGCATCGACGAATTTGATCACCGAGGCCTGGTTGCCGACCGCGTGGGAGACTTCATGCGCGCGGGCGAAGGGCGAGATCACGATGAACGGGATGCGCGGCCCGTCGCTCAGCAGCGTGCCGTTCGGCGCCGTGGCGAGTTCCGGCGGCGGCACATGGTCGTAATCGCCTTCGGAATCATCCCAGGTGATGATGATCGCCGCATGCGCCCAGTATTTGCTCGAGGCGATGGCGTTCACCGCGCGCGCCAGCATCGCTTCGCTGATCTGGCTGTCCGAATAGCCGGGATGATCGTCATCGCCCAGAAATTTCTTCTGCACCACCGCGTTGGGGTCGGTCGGGTGCATGCCGAACCCGTTGAGATAGCCGCCCTTCACATAGAACACCCCGCCTTCGGCCGGTAGCGTGCCATCCTTCACCGAGGTGAAGAAATCGCGCAACCCGCCCATATCCGCCGTCATTTTCGGGTTGTTCGCGATATAGCCGAAATATTGCGGGCCGTTGTGATGGGTGATGTAGGAGGCGTGAACACCCTCGGCATCCTTCGGTCCGAGATCGTCCGGCACCGGCTTGGTCGAGAACCCTTCCTGGAACCACCGCCACGCGACCTTGTGCCGATCCAGCCGCTGGATGAACGAAATGTCCTTGCGCACGTCGTCGAGATCGGGTTTCGGGTCGAGATCGGCACTGGTCTTCGCCTTCACCGTATTGCCGGCGGTGGTGAGCGCGACCGTCGCATAGGTCTGGTTGATCTGCACCTTGCCGGGACCATCCTCGGCATAATCTTTCGGATTGTAAGGGACCAGCTTGTGCTGGAACGGATCCTCGCGCGACCCCCAGAGCGGATCGAGATCGGCATCGACCGGCTCGCCCGGCCGATTGACCTGTTGCCACGCCTCGTTCGGGTGCAGCGCCCATTGGGTCAACCCGGTCTGTGCGGCGAAAATCGAGAGATTTCCCGGCGTCGATGGCCCGACCATGTCCTGGAACATATGATCCATCAGCACGAACCGATCGGCGTAGCGCCACAGGATCGGGATGGTATTGCAATCCTCATGCGCCATCGCGAGTTCGCCCATCTGCTTGGCCTTGAGCGAGGGGTGCGGGCCGGATTTCCAGTATTTCTTTTCCTCCTCCAGCGCGAACCGGTTCATCTCGGCGTGGCCGTTCACAATGTGCATTTTCGCGAACATGATCGGGTGGGAATGGTCGATATCGTCGGTATCGGCGGCGAATTGCTTCGGCCCGATCGCGAAGGGCTGGATCGTCTCGACCTTGCCGGACACGCCGATGATCTTCTGGGTGAACCCCGGCGTCTGCGCCTCAGCCTGGGAATACAACCCGTCCGCCCCCGGATAGGTGCCGAAATACGAATCGAACGAGCGGTTCTCCTGATACAGCACGAAAACGTATTTGATGTGATGCCGGATCAGCGCCGCCATCTGCGCGGTCGATAATTGCGGCCCGCGGCCGGCGCGGATCACATAGGGGATCGCCGCTTTCGGAATCGGCGAGGAAATCCCCGGTGCTGCGGCGGCGGCGAGGCCCGGCATCAGCATCGTGCACGCCAGAAGCCCCGACATCAGACGGCGTTGATCGGTCATCGAAATCTCCCCTTCGCGTTGCCTACCCTTGACCGAAGCCGCATCGCAACAAAAGATCGCGATGATGAAAATTTGATGACGGCGCCGCCCTATCGGTTGCGCAGCAATCGCGCCTTGTCTCGATCCCAGTCCCGTTTAGCCACGGCGGCGCGTTTGTCGTGCTGTTTGCGGCCTTCGGCGATACCCAGCGTGACCTTGGCGACGCCGCGCGGATTGAAATGAACATCGAGCGGCACGATCGTCGACCCCTGGCGCGCGACGGCGCCGATCAGCGTATTGATTTCCTTGCGCTTCAGCAGCAGCTTGCGCGGCCCCTTGGTGTCGAAACGCGACAGCACGCCACCCTGATATTCGGGGATATACATGTTGAACAGAAACATCTCGCCATCCCGCTCCCCGGCAAAGGCCTCGGTGAGTGTGGCGCGCCCCATGCGCAGCGATTTCACCTCCGCACCGCGCAGCACGATGCCGGCTTCGAGCGTGTTCAGTATGGTGTAGTTGAACCGCGCCTTGCGGTTCTGCGCCGCGATGCCATGCGAGATCAGCATCGATTTCTTCTTGGGTTCCGCCATTAATTGATCAATCCGACCGAAACCATCGCCGCGCGCATCTGAATCCGCGCCGCCTCGCTCAGCGGCGCCAGCGGCAACCGGCAATGCGCCACCCCATAGCCGAGCAGCGAGGCGGCGTATTTCACCGGCGCGGGATTGGTCTCGACGAACATGGCGTCATGCAGCGGCAGCAACCGCGCCTGGATCGCCATCGCCGCCGCCACGTCGCCGCGACTCCAGGCGTTATGCAGTTCGGCGCAAAGGCGTGGCGCGATATTGGCGCTCACCGAGATACAGCCGTGTCCTCCCGCGGCCAGAAACGCAAGCGCGGTGTGATCCTCGCCCGAAAGCTGGCAGAACGCCGGTCCGCAGGCGGCCGTGGTCTGCAACGGGCGGGTGAGATTCGCCGTCGCGTCCTTCACACCGGCAATATTGCGATGCCGGGAAAGACGCGCCATCGTCGCCACACTCATATCCACAACCGAGCGGGACGGAATATTATAAATGATCAACGGGATGTCGATCGCATCCGCGATGGCGGTGTAATGCAGGAACAACCCCTCCTGGGTCGGCTTGTTGTAATAGGGTGTCACCACCAGAACACCATCCGCGCCGACCGACTGCGCGTGAAGCGCCAGGCCAATCGCCTCGGCGGTCGCGTTCGACCCGGCGCCGGCAATCACCGGAACCCGCTTGTTTGCCACCCGCACGGTCAACTCGACCACGCGCTTGTGTTCCTCATGGCTCAACGTCGGCGATTCGCCCGTGGTGCCGACCGGCACCAGCCCGTGGGTTCCCTCGGCGATCTGCCAATTGATGAATCGTTCGAGCGCGGCGTCATCGACGCTGCCGTCGTCGCGCATCGGGGTGATCAGGGCGACCAGTGAACCGTGTAACATTTTTATCTCCGCAATTGCGCGTAACTTATTCGCCGCGTCCCGCCGGGACAAGGGATGGGAGCGCCGACCCAGTCCTGCTATGTCAGGTGACATGAGCCGATTGATCGTTCTGCTGGCGCTGCTGCTCGCCGTCTCCCTCGCCGATGGCAGGCTCGCCCGCGCCACCGATGCCGCGCCGCTCGCGCCGGACCCGGCACTGGCACAGATCATGAACGACGTGCGGGCAAACCACTGGACCCGCGCGCAGAGCCTCGCGGCGCAACAGCCCGACCGGCTGGTCGCCAAACTGGTCACCTATTTCCGCCTGCTCGATCCGGGCGAGGCCAGCGAGGTGCAGATCGGCATCTTCATGGCGCGCAACCCCGACTGGCCCGAACAAGGCGTTCTCGCGCGCCGCTGGAGCGAAGCGCTGGCCACCGACCCCGATGACACCACGGTGCGCGAGGAATGCGCCCAACGGATGCCGGTCACAGCAGCGGCCGATGCCCGCTGTGCGGCAGCGTTCGACGTCACCAGCCCCGCCAAAGCCGCGAAATTCGCCCGCCGCGCCTGGATCGACGGCTTCAGCGACCCCGCCGACGCCACGCGGTTTCTCGCGCAATACGCCACGATGCTGACGCCAGAGACCAACTGGGCGCGGTTCCAGCGCTTCGCCCTCGCGGGCAATCTCGCCGCGGCACAGGCGACCCTGCCCTTGCTCGCCCCCACCGATCAGGCAACCGGCGCCGCCTGGCTCGCCCTCACCAAAGGGGCGTCCGATGCACCGGCCGCGCTGGCCGGTTTGACACCGGCGCAGCGCGCCACGCCGGTGCTGTTCTTCGCGTCGCTGTCCGCCGCCCCCGATCAGGCGGCGAAACTCGCCCTCTGGCAATCGAGCGGCGCCGCGGCGGAGCGTCGGGCCAGCGGTCTGGCGCGGGCGCTGTTCTGGGGCAAGCGGCAGGCATTCGCGCGCGATTTGTTGCAGGCGAACGACCCCAAACCCGCCTACGCGATCATCGCCGCCGCACGGCCGCCGAACGAGGGGCAGAAAGCGAGCCGAGATTTTCTGGCCGGCTTCATCGCCCTGCGCTTCCTGCACGACCCGACCCTGGCGCGACCCTGGTTTCTGGCGCTGCGGCTGGATTCGACCGCGGTGATCACCCGCGCGCGCGCCTTCTACTGGCTGGCGCAGACCGAGCATGGCGCCGCCGCCGTGGCCGACCTCGCGGACGCCGCCGCCTATCCCGATACGTTCTACGGTCAGCTCGCCTCGGTTCAACTGGGGCAGACCCCGGCCGCGCTGGGTGCGCGGCTGCGCGCCATCGCGACACCCGGCGTCACGATCGGCCAGGAGGCCGGTTTCGCCGAACGCGAACTGCCGCAGGCCGCCGTTCTGCTGGTCGAAATGGGCGCCCCCCGCCGTGCGCGCGCGTTTCTGTTGCGCATGGCCGATCTGGCGCCCGGATTCGACTCCCGCTATCTCGACGCACGCCTCGCCGACGGCATCGACCAGACCTCCACCGCCGTCATGATCGCGCGACTTGCCGGCACCGCCGGCGACATGCTGGTCGGATTAGGCTGGCCAATTCCCCCCGGATTGGTCACCGCCAGCACGACCGGCGTCAGTGTCGGGCCGAGCGTGATCCTGTCGCTGATCCGCCAGGAGAGCAGTTTCGATCCGCGCGCGATCAGCGGGTCCGGCGCCGAGGGGCTGATGCAGCTGATGCCCGCCACGGCGCGGATGGTCGCCATGACAACGGGTCTCGGCCTGCCCGCGTCCGGGCTGATGGCCGATCCCGCCGGCAACATCGCCCTCGGCTCGGCCTATTTCGCCACTTTGATGAGCCGCTTCGGCAATTGCCTGCCGCTCGCCATCGCCGCCTATAACGCCGGGCCGCGCAATGTGGAGACCTGGTTGACCGAAAATGGCGACCCTCGCCTGCCACCCAGCGCGGGTGGCGTGAACATGATCACCTGGATCGAGGAGATCCCCTTCGCCGAGACGCGCAATTACGTCGAACGGGTCACCGAAGGCGTGGTGATCTACCGCGCGCTCCAGGGCAGGCCGGCGCGCGACCCGCTTACCCGGTGGCTGCACAACCCATGAAACTGGCCAATCTCGCGGCATCCGGCCTCGGCGTGGGTTACGCGCCACGCGCCCCCGGCACGGCGGGATCGATATTGGGCCTGCTGCTCGGCTGCCTCCTGCTCGAGCATGGCCATCTCCCGCTCCTCGGCGGGGTGGTGGCGGCAAGCGTGATCGGCCTGCTCGCGGTGCCCCGCACCGGCAAGGCTGGACTCGACCCCGGCTGGATCGTGATCGACGAAATCGCCGGCCAGATGATCGCCCTGCTCGGCCTGCCCGCATTGACCGGCTCGGGCGTGGTCTTGGCGTTTCTTCTGTTCCGCCTGTTCGACATTCGCAAACCCTGGCCGATCTCCCTCGCGGATTCCCGGCCGGACGCGCTCGGGATCATGGCGGATGACTGGATCGCCGGCGCGTTTGCCGCGATCATCATGGAAATCCTGCGGCTGATCTGGCCGGGAAGCGGCCTGTGAACCCGAAAGCCGAACGGGTCGTGTCGCTGGCCCGGCAGAGCCGGCTGACCATCACCACCGCCGAAAGCTGCACCGGCGGCATGATCGCCGCGGCGATCACCGATATTGCGGGATCATCGGCAGCGTTCGGCTACGGCTTCGTCACCTATGCCAACCAGGCCAAGACGGATCTGCTCGAGGTGAGCACAGCCCTGCTCGAGGCCGAGGGCGCGGTCAGTGAAGCCGTCGCTTGCGCAATGGCCGAGGGCGCGCTGCGCCGCGCCGGGGCGGATGTCGCCATCGCGGTCACCGGCATCGCGGGGCCGGACGGCGGGTCCGCCGCAAAACCGGTCGGCACGGTCTGGTTCGGACTGGCGCGGCGCGGCGGCCCGACGCGCGCGGAACGCCTGATCTTCCCCGGCGACCGCGCCGCGGTCCGCGCCGCAACCCGCGATCACGCCCTCGATTTGCTCATCGCCGGACTCGTTTCAGCCTGACCTGACACGCCAAGCCATCCAAGCTTGATGCGGCCGCGCGCCAAACAAAATCCGGGGCGTTCCCATTCATCATGGCAACGCCCCGAACATCATCGCCAGAGCGTTATGCTTTCAGCGTAACGCTCTGGCTCCATGTTTTTTCGAGCGATTTCATGCGATTATGTTGCCGCTGCCGCGTCAACTTAA
>NZ_JBMFGY010000070.1:0-1831 GCF_049977125.1 Acidiphilium sp.
GAGATGCGGGTGATGGGGATTTCGAGGAGTTCGGCGAGGCGGGTGCGCATGGGGAGGGCGTGGGGGGTTATTTTGGGGTGTTCGCAGATGATGGTGATGTCGGCGTTGGCGATGGCGCCGCCTTTGGAGGCTACGAGTTGGGCGGCGTGGCGGAGGAAGTGGGCGCTGTCGGCGTTTTTCCAGGTGGCTTCGCTGGGGGGGAAGTGGCGGCCGATGTCGCCTTCGGCGAGGGCGCCGTAGATGGCGTCGCAGAGGGCGTGGAGGGCGACGTCGGCGTCCGAGTGACCGCTGAGGCCGTGGGTGTGGGGGATTTCGATGTTGCAGAGGATGAGTTTGCGGCCTTCGGTGAGGGCGTGAACGTCGAACCCGGTGCCGATGCGGGGGATGGCGCCGGCGGCGATGAGGGATTTGAGGTTCATGCTGGGGTCTCCGGTGAGGCTTGTTTGGGCGGGGTTTGGCGATTGGGCGATTGCGCGTCAAGGATGGGCGGCGTAGTGATTAAATCATGAGCATTGATGTGGGGATGACACCGAAACTCAGGCCGATCACGCTGCGGGCGGGGCATGGGTGTTCGGCGCGTGATGTGGTGATCGATGTGCCGGTTATTTTGGCACCGATGTCCGGCGTGAGTGATCTGCCGTTCCGGCGCCTGGTGAAGTCGATGGGGGCGGGGCTGGTGGTTTCGGAGATGATCGCGTCGTGGGCGATGCTGCATGAGAATGCGGCGACGTTGCGGATGGCGGCCGTCGATGGTGGGACGGGGCCGAATTCGGTGCAGTTGGCGGGGTGTGATCCGGCGGCGATGGCGGAGGCGGCGCGGATTGCGGTGGCGGGCGGTGCGGACATTGTGGATATCAATTTCGGCTGTCCGGTGAAGAAGGTGGCGGTCGGGCAGATGGCCGGGTCGGCGCTGATGCGTGACGAGGTGCGGGCGGCGCGGATTTTGGAGGCGACGGCGCGGGCGGTGGACGTGCCGGTGACGTTGAAGATGCGGATGGGGTGGGACCGGGCGAGTTTGAATGCGCCGGCGCTGGCACGGATTGCGCAGGATGTGGGCATTGCGCTGGTGAGTGTGCATGGGCGGACGCGCCAGCAGTTTTACGAGGGTGTGGCGGATTGGGATTTCATTGCATCGGTGAAGGATGCGGTGTCGATTCCGGTGATTGCGAACGGGGATATCACGACGGTGGAGGGTGCGGCCGAGGCGTTGGCGCGGTCGGGTGCGGATGGGGTGATGGTGGGGCGCGGGGCGTATGGGCGGCCGTGGTTTCTGGCCCAGGTGTCGGCTTATTTGATGAGTGGGCGGCGTGTGGCTGATCCGGGGTTGGAGGCGCAGCGGGATGTGTTGATTGCGCATTATCGGGCGATGCGGGCGCATTATGGCGAGGTGGCGGGGATGCGGGCGGCGCGCAAGCATCTCGGTTGGTATTCGCGCGGGTTGTATGGGGCGGCGGAGTTTCGGGCTGCGGTGATGCGGCTGGATGAGGTGGCGGCGGTGGAGGATTTGGTGGCGCGGTTTTATGAGCGGGCGGCGGCGATCGCCGATGAGTTCCGGGACGCCGCGTGAGCCGGTTCAGGGTGGTCGGATGAGCGGGCTGCGGGGCGCGTTTCGGCGGCGGGCGGCGGCGCTGCGGCGGGCGGAGGCACCGGTCGAGACGGCGCGGTTGCTGGCGGCGTTGCCGCTGGCGGTGGTCGAGTTGGATGCGGATGATCGGTTTTTATTTGTGAATTATGCGGCGGAGGAGTTGTTCGGGTCGTCCTCGGCGTTTTTGTATGGCAAGCCGTTGCATGAGATTCTGCCGGCGGATCATCCGATTTTCATGCTGCTGGA
>NZ_JBMFGY010000070.1:1931-16864 GCF_049977125.1 Acidiphilium sp.
TCGGGGATACGCGGGGCGGCGCAGCTGCTGGAGGCGAACGCTTCGGCCGATGATCGGGAATTGGCGGTGCTGATCCGGGACGAGGTGGACCGGATCAAGGATCTGGTCGAGCGGATCGAGGTGTTCGGCGACAAGAAGATGGATCTGCAGGCGGTCAATGTGCATCGGGTGCTCGAGCATGTGCGGCGGTTGGCGCAGAGCGGGTTCGGGGCGCGGTTGCGGTTCGTCGAGGGGTATGACCCGTCGCTGCCGTCGGTGTTGGGGAATCGGGATCAGCTGGTGCAGGTGCTGCTCAATTTGATCAAGAACGCGGCGGAGGCGGTGGCGGAGACCGAGCGGGCGGATGGGGAGATCCATTTGTCGACCGGGTTTCAGCACGGGGTGCGGCTGGCGGCCTCGAGCGGGCGGGGGCAGCCGAATTTGCCGATTTTCATTGCGGTGCGCGACAACGGGGCGGGGATTCCCGAGGATATCAGGCGGCATTTGTTCGAGCCGTTCGTGAGCACCAAGGCGGCGGGGTCGGGGTTGGGGCTGGCGCTGGTGGCGAAGATTGTTGCGGACCATGGAGGGTTGATCAACGTGGAGAGCAGGCCGGGGCGCACGGAATTTCGGATCCATCTGCCGCAGTTCGAGGATCGCGGCGAGGGTGAGCATTGATGACGACTTTGCCGACGATTTTGATTGCCGATGATGATCGTTCGATCCGGACGGTGCTGACGCAGGCGCTCGGGCGATCGGGGTATCAGGTGCGGACGACCTCCTCGGCGGCGACGCTGTGGCGCTGGGTGGAGGATGGCGAGGGCGATCTGGTGATTACCGACGTGGTGATGCCGGATGGCAACGGGCTTGATCTGATCCCGCGGATCAAGCGGATCAGGCCCGATCTGCCGGTGCTCGTGATGTCGGCGCAGTCGACGATTTTGACGGCGGTGCAATCGACGCAGCGCGGCGCGTTCGAGTATTTGCCGAAACCGTTCGATCTGGGCGAGCTGCTGAGCGTGGTCGATCGGGCGTTGAAACAGCCGGCGATGCAGGTGCCGAAGGAAGGTGCGGGCGCGCCGGAGGAGGCCTTGCCGCTGATCGGGCGGGCCGGCTCGATGCAGGAGATCTATCGGGTGATCGCACGGCTGACCACGACCGATCTGACCGTGATGATCACGGGGGAATCGGGGTCGGGCAAGGAGTTGGTGGCGCGCGCGCTGCATGATTACGGGCGCCGGCGGCAGGGGCCGTTCGTTGCGATCAACATGGCGGCGATTCCGCGCGAGTTGATCGAGAGCGAGTTGTTCGGCCATGAGCGGGGTGCGTTCACCGGGGCGACCAACCGGCATGTCGGGCGGTTCGAGCAGGCGGCGGGGGGGACGCTGTTTCTCGATGAGATCGGCGACATGCCGCCCGAGGCGCAGACGCGGCTGCTGCGGGTGTTGCAGGAGGGTGAGTTCACCACGGTGGGCGGGCGTCAGCCGATCAAGGCGAACGCGCGGATCGTGGCGGCGACGCACCGGGATTTGCGGGTGTTGATCCGCTCGGGACAGTTTCGCGAGGATTTGTTCTACCGGTTGAACGTGGTGCCGATCCGCCTGCCGCCGCTGCGGGAGCGGCCGGGGGATATCGCGTTGCTGGCGCAGCATTTTCTGGGCCGCGCACAGGCGGAGGGATTGCCCGCGAAGACTCTGACGCCCGAGGCGATGGCGAAGCTCGCGACCTATCGCTGGCCGGGGAACGTGCGCGAGCTGGAAAACCTGATGCGGCGGTTTTCCGCGCTGGTGCCGCAATCGGTCATCACGGAAGAGATCGTCGAGGCGGAGTTGGCGGATCGGGCGATCCATGATCCGGCGGTCACGCCGGGTGCCGACGCGATGCCGGACACGCCGCAAGGGGTGGAGCGGGCGATCGAGCGGCATGTCGCGCGGCTGCTGGGCGAGGCGCGGGATGCGGGCGAGGACGGCGTGCTGTATGATCGGGTGCTGGCCGCGTTCGAGGAGCCTTTGATCCGGCTGGTGCTGGGCGAGACGCGGGGTAATCAGATCCGGGCGGCGGCGATGCTGGGATTGAACCGCAACACGTTGCGCAAGAAGATCCGCGAGCACGATATCGGGGTGACCCGGCGGGTCGGCTGAAGGGGTTTTGGTTTGAATCCGATGACCGCGCGGGCGGAACGCCAGGAGCAGCCGCTCCGCACCCGGCTGATCGATGTGCTGCTCGGCCGGGTTTCAACGCTGGTTCTGGCGGCGCTGGCGCTGACCCTGGGCATTGGCAGCTTTGCCTATCTCGCCGGCGGGATCAAGCTGGAGTTGCATTCGGGGGCGGCATTCGGGCTGGCGATCGGCGATATTTCGATTTTGCTGCTGCTGATCACCGTGCTGGTGGCGCGGGTGACGCGGGTGGTGATGGAAAGCCGGCGGGGCGCCGCGGGGGCGCGGCTGCATGTGCGGCTGGTGCTGCTGTTCGGCGGGGTGGCCGCCGTGCCGGCGATACTGGTCGCGATTTTCGCCGCGGTGTTCTTCAATCTTGGCATCCAGGCCTGGTTCAATCAGCGGGTGCGGACGGCGCTGTCGGAGAGTCAGCAGGTTGCCGTGGGTTATCTGGACGCCAAGAAAAACAGCATCCGCCTGGATGCGCTGGCGATCGCCAATGATCTGAACCAGAACGGTCCGATCTTTTATGGCGATCCGCAGAATTTTTTTAATCAGGGCTTCCTGAATGTTCTGGTGGCGCAAACCGAATTGCACGGGCTGACCCAGTCGGCGATTTTCGAGCCGCTGACCGACAAGGTGGTCGCCTCGGCCGGGCTGTTCGCGGGCACCGGCATGACGCTGCCGCCCGATGACATGGTGGCCGAGGCGGAGAAGCATCAGGTTGCCGTGTGGAGCACGCCGAATTCGACGCTGGAGAGCGCCGTGGTGGAGCTTGAGGCGACACCGACGCTGATGCTGATGGTGGAGCGGCCGATCGATCCGAGCATTCTCGGTCATGTCGAGCGGACGCAGCAGGCGCTGGCGGAATATAACCGCCTGGAGCACCACCGCGCGCAATTCGAGTTGTTTTTCGCGCTGATTTTCGCGACCGTGGCGTTGCTGGTGCTGTCGGGCGCCTCGCTGATCGGGCTGGTGTTCGCCAATCAGATCGCGCGGCCGATCTCGTATCTGATCGAGGCGGCGGAGCGGGTGCGGGCCGGGGATTATCTGGTGCGGGTGCCGGAGGGCGACAGCGGCGATGACGTCGCGGGGTTGTCGCGCGCGTTCAACCGGATGACCGGGCAGATCGCCGAGCAACGCGCCGAGCTGATGAGCGCGTATGGCCAGATCGACGAACGGCGGCGCTTTACCGAGACCGTTCTGGCGGGGGTTTCGGCCGGGGTGATCGGGCTTGATCCGCGCGGGCGGATCGAATTGCCGAACCGGGCGGCCTCGGTGCTGCTCAGCCTCGATGTTCTGGCGCATCTCGGGCAGCCGCTGGTGGATTTATTGCCCGATTTCGCGCCATTGCTGGACGAGGCGCGGGCCAACCCGGAAAAACCCGCCACCGGCGAGGTCGATTATGACACGGCGAACGGCAAACGGGTGTTTCTGGTGCGGATCGGCGCCGATCTGAAGGGCGATCGGGCGACCGGCTTCGTCGTGACCTTCGATGACATCACCGAATTGCAATCGGCCCAGCGCAAGGCGGCCTGGGCGGATGTGGCGCGACGGATCGCCCATGAGATCAAGAACCCGCTCACCCCGATCCAGCTCTCGGCGGAACGGCTGAAGCGGCGGTTCACCCGCGAGATCACCTCCGATCCCGAGAGTTTCGCGCAATGCGCCGACACCATCGTGCGGCATGTGGGGGATATCGGGCGGATGGTCGATGAATTCTCGGCCTTCGCGCGGATGCCGCAGCCGATCATCAAATCCGAGGATCTGGGGCGGATCGCGCGCGAGGCGGTGATTTTGCAGCGGAGCGCGCATCCCGGCATCGATTGGGTGGTCGATTGCCCCGATCCGGCGCCGCGCGCCCGCTGCGATGCGCGGTTGATCGGCCAGGCGCTGACCAACCTGCTGCAAAACGCCGCCGATGCGATCGCGATGCGGCCCGACAACCTCGCCGCCGGGACGTCTCACGGCCATGTGACCCTGCGCATTTCATCCGGCAGCGAGACCCATCGTATCGCGGTCATCGATGATGGCATCGGCCTGCCGGCGCAGGATCGCGCCCGGCTGGTCGAGCCCTATATCACCCACAAGGCGAAGGGGACCGGCCTCGGCCTCGCTATTGTGCGCAAGATCATGGAAGATCATCAGGGCGGACTTGACCTTGCCGATCGCGACGACGGGCCCGGTTCGGTGGTGACGCTGACACTGAAGGCGGATTAGGGGAAAAATGTCCGAAATACTGATCATCGACGACGAACCGGATATCAGGCTGCTGATCGACGCGATTCTGCGCGACGAAGGCTATACCACGCGCAATGCCGGCACCTCGGACGACGCGGTGGCGGCGTTTCGCGATCGAAAACCCTCGATGGTGATTTTGGACGTCTGGCTCCAGAATTCGCCGCTCGATGGCATCGGCATTCTACAGATCATGAAGGCCGAGGCGCCCGAAGTGCCGGTGGTGATGATCTCCGGCCACGGCACGATCGAGATGGCGGTCAACGCGATCCAGTTCGGCGCTTATGATTTCATCGAAAAACCGTTCAAGTCGGACCGGCTGCTGCTGATTATCCAGCGCGCGCTGGAGGCGGCGAAACTGGCGTCGGAAAATGCCGAGCTGCGGCTGCGGATCGGGGCCAATTCCGAACTGACCGGATCGAGCGCCGCGATTTCGGGGTTGCGCCACGCGATCGAGAAGGTCGCCCCGACCGGCTCGCGCGTGTTGCTCTCGGGTGCGGCCGGCGCGGGGAAGGAAGTCGTCGCGCGGATGATCCACGCCCAATCCAAGCGGGCGGACGGGCCGTTTGTGGTGCTGAACTGCGCCATTCTCGCGCCTGAGCGCGTCGAGGTCGAGTTGTTCGGCACCGAGGCCGGTGCTGACCCCAACGCCCAGCCGCGGCGCGCCGGCGTGTTGGAACGCGCGCATGGCGGCACGCTGCTGCTCGATGAGATCGCCGATATGCCGCTTGAAACCCAGGGCAAGATCGTGCGGGTGCTCCAGGATCAGAGTTTCGAGCGGATCGGCGGCAGCACGCGCGTGAAAGTGGATGTGCGCATCATCGCAAGCTCGGCACGCGACCTCCAGGCCGCGATCGGGGTGGGACGGTTCCGGCAGGATTTGTATTACCGCCTCGCCGTGGTGCCGCTGCGGGTGCCCTCGCTGCGCGAGCGGCGCGAGGATATTCCCGAACTTGCCGCCTATTTTCTCAAGCGCGCCGCCGAAACCTCCGGCCTGCCCCACCGCGTGCTGTCATCCGAGGCGCTCGCCGCGCTTCAGGTGCATGACTGGCCTGGTAACGTGCGCCAGTTGCGCAACGTGATGGACTGGCTGATGATCATGCATCCTGGCGAGTCCGGCGAGCCGTTCCGCGCCGATCATCTGCCGGTTGAAATCGGCGCCCACGCCCCGCGCGCGCTTGCGATCGACCCGTTGGCCGACATCATGGCCCTGCCCCTGCGCGAGGCGCGCGACGTGTTCGAAACCCAGTATCTTCAGGCGCAATTGCTTCGCTTCGGCGGCAATATCAGCCGCACCGCCAATTTCGTCGGCATGGAACGCAGCGCCCTGCATCGCAAGCTCAAGCAACTCGGCATCGGTGCCGAAGATCGCGGTTAGGCTCACCAATCCTGGGGTTCGACCCCCCTCGCCTTGCTATAGCGGCGGTGGAAGCCCGTGGCATTTCGCGGTGCCGGAGTGGACAGTGGAGCGGGTAGCGGGAATCGAACCCGCGCGTCGAGCTTGGGAAGCTCACAGGCTACCATTACATCATACCCGCTTCACCCCATGTTCTAAGGCGGCTCGTCGCCGGGCGCAACACCTCACGATTCCGTGCTCGGCGATGGCTTGCATGATCATCACGCCGCAGGCGATGCTTGGCGGCGCTTCAACCGAGGTTTCGATATGAATGATGTGACCCTCCACCCGGCGACACCGCCGCTCGCGCGCAAAGAGCCCCGGCGCATCGCGCAACTCGGCCGGCACCGCACCGATGATTACGCCTGGATGAAGGATGACAATTGGCAGACCGTGCTGCGCGACCCCACCGCGCTGCGCGACGACATCCGCGCCCATCTGCTCGCTGAAAACGCCTATACCGAGGCTGTGCTGGCCGGCACCCTGGAAGTGCAGGCGCAACTCCGCGCCGAGATGAAGGCCCGGATCAAGCCGGATGATGCCTCCGTCCCCAAGCCCGATGGCGCGTTCGCCTATTACCGCCGCTACGATCCGGGTGCTGAGCATCCGGTCTATGTCCGCACGCCGAGAGACGGCGGTGATGAGACCATTTTGCTCGATGCCGACGCCAGCGCCCGGGGTCACGCCTACTACCGCGTGATCGCGACGAACCACAGCCCCGACCACACCCTGTTCGCCTATGCCGAGGACACCCAGGGCTCGGAAGTGTATCAGGTGCGGATCAAGGACATCGCGACCGGCGCCGTGCTGCCCGACCCGATCCTGTCCTGTACCGGCGACTTTGCCTGGTCGCCCTGTGCGAAATTCCTGTTCTGGACCTTTCGCGACGACAAGGGCCGCCCGACCCGCATCTATCGCCGCACGGTCGGCAGCGCGACTGATGTGCTGGTCTATGAGGAGCTCGATGAGGGATTTTTCATCGGTGTCGATACGACACGTTCCGGTGGATCGATCCTGATCGGCTGCGGCAACCAGGAAACCAGCGAAGTCTGGCGGATTCCCGGCAATGACCCGACGGCGATGCCGAGCGTGATCGAGCCACGCCGCACCGGCCTGCGCTACGAGGTTGATGATTGGGGTGACCGGCTGGTCATCCGCACCAATGCCGATGGCGCGGTCGATTTCAAACTGGTCGAAGCGCCGCTCGACCAACCGGGGCGCGCGCATTGGCGTGATCTGGTTTCGCATCGGCCGGGTCATTTCATCGTCGGCTTCACCCTCGTGCAGAATCATCTGGCGCGGGTTGAGCGCACCGAGGCCAACAACCGCATCATCATCCGCACCCGCGAGGGGGGCGAGGCGGATATCGCGGTCGATGAACCCGCCTATGTGCTCAGCCTCGATCCTGGTCTTGAATTCAGGACCGCGACCATTGGCTATATCTACTCATCCCCGACCACGCCGCGCCAATGGTTCGATTACGACATCGCCACCGCCACGCGCCGCCTGCGCAAGGCCCAGGAAATCCCCTCCGGCCACGACCCGGCGCTCTACGAAACCCGCCGGCTCACCGCGACCGCGTCCGACGGCGCGACCATCCCGATCACGCTGCTGATGCGGCGCGGCACCAGGCTCGACGGATCGGCCCCGGTGCATCTGTATGGCTATGGCTCCTACGGCCTCGCGATCGAACCCTGGTTCCAGCCGAATATTCTCAGCCTGGTCGATCGCGGCTGGATCCATGTCATCGCCCATATCCGCGGCGGCACCGAAAAAGGGTGGGACTGGTTTCTCGCGGGCCGGGGCGCGCATAAAATGAACAGCTTCACCGATTTCATCGCGGTGGCCGAACATCTGATCGTGCATGGTTATACCGGCGCGGGCCGCATCGTTGCCCATGGCGGCTCGGCCGGCGGCCTTCTGGTCGGCGCCGCGCTCAACCTCCGCCCCGATCTTTGGGCCGGCGTAATCGCCGCTGTTCCTTTCGTCGATGTGTTGAACACCATCTCGGACGAGTCTCTGCCGCTCACCCCGCCGGAATGGCCGGAATGGGGCAACCCGCTGACCGACCCGCTCGCCTACGACACCATTGCCGCCTACTCGCCCTATGACAACATCGCCCCGCGCGCCTATCCACCCGTTCTCGCCACCGGCGGACTTTCGGACCCGCGGGTGACCTATTGGGAGCCGGCCAAATTCGTCGCGAAACTCCGCGAATTCTCCACCGGCACGGCGCCGATCCTGCTGAAAATCGATATGGACGCCGGGCACGCCGGCGCTGCCGGCCGATTCGACGCCCTCAAACAGACGGCCATGAACTACGCGTTCGCGCTTTGGGCCGTCGATCGGTAAACACGGTTCGACCTTAGAGCGATATGCGATTAAGTTGACGCGGCAGCGGCAACATAATTGCATGAAATCGCTCGAAAAAACATAGAGCTAGAGCGTTAAGCTGAAAGCATAACGCTCTAAAGGCTGAACCGATCCCCCAGATAAACCCGTCGCACATCGGCATTGGCGACGACTTCTTCAGGCAGGCCTTCCATCAGAACCTGGCCATCGTGCAGAATATAGGCGCGGTCGATCACTTCGAGCGTCTCGCGCACGTTGTGATCGGTGATCACGACGCCGAGGCCGCGGCCGCGTAATTGGGCCACCATGTCACGGATTTCGCCGACGGCGATAGGGTCGATACCCGCGAGGGGTTCGTCGAGCAGGATGTAGCTGGGGCCGGTCGCCAATGCGCGGGCAATTTCGACGCGGCGTCGTTCCCCGCCCGAAAGCGCGATGGCCGGTGTGCGGCGCAGGTGGGAAATGCCGAATTCAGCGAGCAGCGCGGTCAACATCGCGTCGCGCCGGTCGCGGTCGTTCTCGACCACTTCAAGCGCGGCCATGATGTTCTGTTCGACCGTCAGGCCGCGAAACACGCTGGCCTCCTGCGGCAGGTAGCCGATGCCGAGCCGGGCGCGCCGGTACATCGGCAGGGTCGAGATATCGGCGCCGTCGAGCACGATCGAGCCGGTGTCGGGCTGGATCAGGCCGACGATCATATAGAACGTCGTCGTCTTGCCGGCGCCGTTGGGGCCGAGCAAGCCAACGACTTCGCCCCGTCGCAGCGTCACCGAGACATTGCGCACGACCGGTCGCTTGCGGAAGCTCTTGCCGAGGCCACTCGCAACCAGCCCCGTTGCATTCAGCCCGGGCTCATGCGTGGCGAGGCTGGCGCCGGGCGGTTCGGGCCAGCCGCCTTCGATGACGCGCAACGGTTTTTTCATGGAACGGACTTCGCCTGTGATTGCGGCGGTTTCGCGGCAGGATGCGGTGCGGAATTGGGGAGCACCAAACCCTCGACGCGGTGGCCCGGCGCGGCCATCAGCGTGGCGATGCCGGTTTTCATATTGACCTGACCACGCTGGCCGGCCAACTCGTTCGGCCCATGCGTGATATGCACATCACCGGTCAGGATCGCGATTCCGGTGGCGGGACGATAGACGCCGCGATCACCGGTGGCGATGTCGGTCGCGGTACGGACAACGACATGGCCGACCGCGACAACCTTGCGGAGCTTGCTGGCCTGATCGTCGGGAGCGTCGGACGCGGGGGTGGCTCCCGAGGCCGGCGGGACGGTGGCGACGAAATAGCCGGTCAGCTTGTCGGCCGCGATCGAGCGCTGGCTGGTGGTGACAATCAGGGCATCGCCAATGGCCACCGCCTTGCGCTGCTGCGACCAATATTGAATCGCATCGCGCGCTGTCACCACATCGGTCGGCGTGGTCAATTTCAGATGCGCGCCGGTCAGCACCAACTCATGGCGGGCCATGTGGAATACGGCAAGGTCGCCGAATGCCTGATCGGTCGTGGTAAAAATATGAACATGGCCGATCGCGTCGAGCTGGGTAATTTGCGAAGAACCGGAATCAAGACCGCCGAGATCCCCGCCATCGGCAGGCGTCGCCGAGGCGACGCTGTGGGCGGGTTTGGCGGCCTGTGACGTACCTGGTGCCGCCGATTTTGGCTGGTAATGCGCGACCAGCCGAGTGGCAGTAACAGTGACCGCGCCACGCACGGCCTTGGCATCGCCGATTGCCGTGACGGTACGCGCGGTCTGGTTCCAGGCAATGCCGTTGCTGGCGGTGATGTTGATCGGCACCGGGGTGGCACCATTGCCACCGCCGAAGCCGAGTGACTGGGCGCGGGCGGGAAACGGCGCCGTCAAGCTAATGGCCAAGGCGGTGACCATTGCAATAGTGAGGGTGATTGCGCCGCGCGCCGCGCCTGGCCGGCGCGCTCGGCGCGCGGGAAGGGAGCGCCACCCTGGCCGCTTGGTCACTGGCCGGCTCCCGCGATGGCGGGGACCGGCAGTTGATCGAGCATCAGTGTTGATTGGCCTTTGAACAGGATGTTGCGGCCGTGATCGGTCGCGATGAAACCCTGCCGGGAGTGCAGCGTGCCGAACGGGCCGAATGCGCGCACCGGATCATGGCCAGTGGCGGCGCCGCCCTTGATGTCGATCGTTGCGCGATGGGTGTGCAGGACCGTGCCATCGGCCCGGTAGAGCGTCACCCTGCCGGCGAGATCGAGCACTTGATTGTTCTGGTGATACAGGCCCCGTCGGGCGTTGAGCATCAGCCAGGACCCGGCATTGGTGGTCAGATCGCCTTTCGGGGCGAGCAGGTCGAGCCGGTTGGTGGTGACCTGGACGACCCGATGGGCCGTGATGGTGAATTTTTCGCCCTGCGCATCGACACCGCGATACTGCGCGATGCTCATGCGTGAGAGCGGCGCGCCGGTGGTGGTTGAGGGTTTGTGGTAGGTTATCCGCCCGATATTTGCGCCGTTGTGCAGGTTTGGGAATACGGCGAGGGCGACGATGAGGCCGGCGGCGAGGGTGGGCAGAACAAATTTGAAAATCGCCACGGTACGGCGGTGCCGGCCGAGCAGGGCGCGCTGTTCGGCGCGGGTGCGGCTCAGAGTCGCAAAAATACCGTCGGCGGAGAACAGCGTGGGGGGTTTGCCGGTCTGTTCGATCCGATCCGGGGCAAGCGGCGGGGTGGATTTCATGCGACCCCGGCGCGCAACAGGTCGTGCATGTGGATGATGCCGAGGACGTGGCGGTCGGCGTCGACCACGAACAGCGACATCACCTTCGGCTCGATGGCGGTCATGTCATGCAGAGCGGCGTCGGCCAATGCGTCCGGGGTGATCACCCGTGGCGCGCGGGTCATGATGGTGTCGGCGCGCAGGGTAAGAAGGTCGGGCGCCATGGCGCGCCGCATGTCGCCGTCGGTGATGATGCCGAGCAGGGTCTGATCGGGATCGACGATGCCGAGGCAGCCGAAATGCTTTTCGGTGATCAGCAGGATGGCACGATCCATCGTTGTGTCGGGTGGGGCGAGCGGCAGGGCAGTGCCGGTGTGCATCAGATCGCGCACCCGCTTCAGCCGTGCGCCGAGCTTGCCGCCGGGATGGAAGGAGGAGAAATCGGTAGCGGTGAAGCCGCGACGGCAGAGCAGGGTGACGGCCAAGGCATCGCCCAGAGCCATCTGCATGGTTGTGCTCGTTGTGGGGGCGAGGCCGATCGGGCCGGCCTCTGGTGCGTCGGGCAGCAAAAGGACGAGGGTTGCCGCGCGGGCCAGTGTGCTCTCGGCGCGGGCGGTGATTGCGATCAGCGGCAGGGCAAAGCGGCGGGCATGGGTTACGATGTCGGCCAGTTCGGCGGCCTCACCAGAATTGGATAGGGCGAGCACAACATCACCCGCGACGATCATGCCCAGATCGCCGTGGCTGGCTTCGGCCGGATGCACGAAAAGGGCGGGGGTGCCGGTGGATGCGAGGGTCGCGGCGATCTTGCGGGCGACATGACCGGATTTGCCCATGCCGGTAACGACCACGCGACCGCTGGCCCGGCGCAGCAGCTCGATAGCGAGGGTGAAATCGGTTCCCAGCGTTGTGGCCAAGGCAGTCAGGGCGCTGGCTTCGGTGGTGAGGACGTCGCGCGCGACATTCAAATCGTTCCGCATTGCTACGGTATTTTCGTCGTGTGGCGGGATTGGCGGCGTAATCCGGCTACGATCCCATGTCTGACTCAGGCTCATATGCTTCTATGGGACGATGGATCGCGCCGGGTCAACTCAACAAGCCGCAACCAATTGTAAGCGGGCGAGGTCAGCGGTGGCTGAACAGGTCGGGCTCCTCGTAGCCGAGCAGGTCGAGCCGGCCGCGCATGGGGAGGAATTCGTAGCAGGCGGCGGCGATGTCGCGCCGGTTTTCGCGGATCAGGAGGGGTTCGAGTTTCGCCCAGAGCGCGTGCAGGTGCAGCACGTCCGATGCGGCGTAGGCGCATTGCTCGGCGGTGAGATCGGGCGCGCCCCAGTCGCTGGTTTGTTGCTGTTTGGAAAGATCGATCCCGATGAGGTCGCGGCAGAGGTCTTTGAGGCCGTGACGGTCGGTGTAGGTGCGGACCAGTTTCGACGCGATTTTGGTACAGATGACCGGAGCGGTCATGATGCCGAGACCGTTATAGAGAGCCGCGACGTCGAACCGGGCGAAGTGGAAGATTTTGGTGACGGCGGGATTGGTGAGCAGGGTTTTCAGGTTCGGGCAGTCCGCACCGCGGCCACCGAGGGAGGGGGGGGTGATCTGGACCAGATGGGCGGTGCCGTCGCCGGCGGAGAGCTGGACGAGGCAGAGGCGATCGCGACGCGGATCAAGGCCCATGGTTTCGGTGTCGACCGCGACCATCGGGCCGAACACGAGGCCATCGGGCAGATCGTGACGATGAATGTTGATCGTTACGCCGGCGGCGAACTGCGTTTGGCTCATTATGGAATTCCAAGGGGGTTCTGACCGACAGCCCTGGTGCCCAGGAGAAGACTCGAACTTCCACAGCCTTGCGGCCACAGGCACCTGAAGCCTGCGCGTCTACCATTTCGCCACCTGGGCAGGGGGGCTATCGAGCGCCGCAAGAGGAGCGGATTTCGATGTCCCGCGCTTTAGCGAAGCTGCGTGCCGCCGTCAATCGGCCGGGGGCGCGCTTGTCTTGCGGCGGGCGATCATGCGACCACGTAACGTCGGCATTGAGGAGTGTTCATCGTGGCAACGCGAAAAATCGCAACTGTGTTCGGGGCGTCCGGCTTTATCGGGCGCTATGTCGTCAAGGCGCTGGCCGATCGCGGCTATGTCGTGCGCGCGGCGATGCGAGACACCGAGGCCGGGGCGTTCCTGCGTCCGCTCGGAGATGTCGGGCAGATCGTGCTGCTCTATGCGCCGCTTGACAATGAGGCGACGGTGCATCGGGCAATCGAGGGGGCGGATGTCGTGGTCAATTCGGTCGGGATTCTGACCGAGCGTCGGCGCGGCGATTTCGATCGAATCCAGCATCGGGGGGCGGCGCTGATCGCGCGGCAGGCGGCTTCCTGCGGGGTGGCGCGGCTGATCCAGATTTCAGCGATCGGAGCCGATCCGGCGAGTGCGAGCCAGTATGCGCGCAGCAAAGGCGAGGGCGAGGCGGCGGTGCGGGCGGCGTTTCCCACGGCAACGATCCTGCGACCGTCCATCGTGTTCGGCGTGGAGGATCAGTTTTTCAATCGGTTCGGGGCGATGGCGACAATGTCGCCCGCACTACCGGTGATTGAGGGTGCGACGCGGTTTCAACCGGTTTATGTTGGCGATGTCGCGGCAGCGGTGATCGCCGCGATCGAGCTTCCCGAAGCGGCGGGTCAAATTTACGAACTCGGAGGGCCGGATGTCGAAACGTTCCGCGGGCTGATGCAGTATATTCTAAACGAAACCGGGCGGCATCGGGCGTTGATCGCGGTGCCGCGCTGGCTTGCCACCATTCAGGCCGGCGTGTTGGAGCGGCTGCCCGGGCGGTTGCTGACGCGCGATCAACTGCTGTTGTTGCGGCGCGACAATGTCGTGAGCGATCCGGCACATGATCTGGCATCCCTTGGAATTACGCCGACGCCAATCCGGCTTATCGTGCCGGATTACCTGCGGCGATACCGGCAGGCGGGGGCGCTGCAAAAGGCATAAAATGGGGGTAGGTGTTAAATCGGTCCTATTTAAGTGGTGATTTTGGCCAAGATGAAGTTTGCAATGCAGAAAATCACTTTTTTATGACATAAAGAGTGTCCTATTGTTGATTTATTGCTGGCAAACCCCGGTTTGATCAGGTACAGGGAGCGTGAACAGGTAAATCACCGAAACGGAGTTGTGCCGATGACCGAGCACATGCAGCAATTTGTCCGTCTGGCCCAACAACCGCCAGCCAAGCGGGGCGTGAGCGAGCGGCGTGAGGATTTTGGCGAGATCTATCGGGAGTTCGATCCCGCGGGAGCCGCGGCGCAGGCGAGCCGGTGCAGTCAGTGTGGGATTCCGTTCTGTCAGATCCATTGCCCGCTGGGGAATAATATTCCGGACTGGCTGAAGCTCTCGGCCGAGGGACGGCTGGAGGAGGCGTATGAAATCTCCGCCGCGACCAACACGTTTCCTGAGATTTGTGGCCGCATCTGTCCGCAGGATCGGTTGTGCGAGGGCAATTGCGTGATCGAGAAGGGCTTCGAGAGCGTCACGATCGGCGCGGTCGAACGGTTCATTACCGATACCGCGTTCGAGCGGGGCTGGGTCAAGCCGATCCGGCCGCGCCGCGAGCGGGCCGCATCGATCGGCATCATCGGCGCCGGGCCGGCCGGGCTGGCGGCAGCGGAGGCGCTGCGCCGGCTGGGCTATCAGGTGGCGGTGTATGACCGGCATGACCGGATGGGCGGGCTGCTGATCTACGGCATTCCCGGGTTCAAGCTGGAAAAACCGATCGTCGAGCGGCGGCGCCTGTGGCTGGAGGATGGCGGGGTCAAGTTTCATCTGAACCAGGATATCGGCGGCGCGCTGAGCTTCGCGACGTTGCGCAACCGCCACGCGGCGGTGCTGATCGCGACCGGGGTGTATAAGGCGCGTGAAATCACGGCACCGGGGTCGTCGCTCGCGGGCATTGTGCCGGCGCTCGACTATCTGATTGCCTCCAATCGCAAGGGGCTGGGCGATACCGTGCCCGATTATGAATCCGGCCTGCTAAACGCGGCAGGCAAGCGCGTCGTGGTGATCGGTGGCGGCGATACCGCGATGGATTGCGTGCGCACCGCGATCAGGCAGGATGCGGCCTCGGT
>NZ_JBMFGY010000071.1:0-6401 GCF_049977125.1 Acidiphilium sp.
AACAATAACCTCGAACACGGCGTTCCGCCAGTTTCCGTGATGACACCAATTCCGGATCTCAAGCGCTCCCGCGTGCTATCCTTCGTAGCAACAGGATTCTCCCTCGCTGTCGCGAAACACGGCAACCCGGACCAGTCCCGCGCAGACGGGGTGCAAATCCTGCCAGATAAACCGGGCGAGATTTTCCAGTGTCGCGGGGCCAAGGCCCGCGACATCGTCGAGAAACCGGTGATCGAGGGCAGTCCGCAACCGGGCCAGATGTTCACCCAGCACGCCGAAATCCATTACCATCCCCGCAGCGCTTGTTTCGCCGCGCAGCGTTACGGTGGCGCGATACGAATGCCCGTGAATGCGGCGACTGGCTGCGGTCTCGATGCTTCGGTTCAACGTGTGGGCAGCCTCGAAGCGAAAATCCTTCGTGATCTCGAACATCAGGGAATCCCCAGATATTTATGTGTCTGCATCGACAGGCGCCATCGCGGGTGCGCTTGGCAATAGGCGATGGCGGCCTCCGTATTGGCGATCCGGTCCGGCCCATCCATCGGCTGGAGCAGAAAATGGGTGAAGTCGAGCGCGGTGAACCGATCCGGCATGGCGTCCGGCTGGGGATAGACCAGCTTGAGTTCGTCGCCGCGCGACGCCACCAGGTGCGTTCGCGCCTTCGGACTGACGCAGAGCCAGTCGATCCCCGGTGGTGGCGTGATGGTACCATTGGTTTCGACCGCGATGGTGAAGCCCTCGGCATGGATGGCATCGATCAGGGCGGCATCGAGTTGCAGCAACGGTTCCCCGCCGGTGATGACAACGAAGGCATGATCGGTATCCGGTGCCGACCAAACGCCGCGAATCGCCGCGGCGAGGCTGGCGGCATCGTTGAACTTACCGCCGCCGGGACCGTCCGTACCAATAAAATCGGTATCGCAGAACGGGCAGATCGCGGTGGCCCGATCGGCGTCGCGCCCGCTCCAGAGATTGCAGCCGGAGAAGCGGCAAAACACCGCCGCCCGGCCGGCATGGCGACCCTCGCCCTGCAAAGTGAGAAAAATTTCCTTGACGCTGTAACTCATGAGCGCCGACTAACTCAAACAATCCGATTTGGCGACCGGTCTGGCGCAGGGCGGCTATCACGCTTGATCGCGGCGCGCTGTCGGGCAACATCATTGCCATGAACCGATCAATCGAACCACGCGAGGCGATCCTGGTGCTCGGGATGCACCGTAGCGGCACCTCGGCATTGACGCGCGTCCTCGCCTTGTGTGGTGCGTCTCTGCCCGCCCGGCTGATGCCTGCCGCGCCCGAGAGCAATGAAACCGGCTTCTGGGAATCGCAGGTACTGGTCGATCTGCACGATGAGGTGCTGAGCGCGATGGGTTCATCCTGGAGCGACATTCGCAGCCTGCCCCAAGCCTGGTTCTCCAGTGCCGCGGCCGAGGGGTTCCGGTCCCGCCTCGCGGAAGTTCTGGCCGCGGAATTCGCCGATGCCCGATTATTCGTGGTCAAGGACCCCAGACTCTGCCGCCTGTTGCCGCTCTGGCTACCGGTCCTGGCGGCGCGATCGATCACGCCGCGTATCGTCATTCCCATCCGCCATCCGCTCGAGGTTGCCGCTTCACTCAACCGCCGTGAGGGATTCGATCACGCGCGCGGCCAAGCCCTGTGGCGCAGCTACATGCTCGCGGCCGAGCATGAGTCACGCGGACTCCCTCGCTGCTTCGTCACCTATGACAATCTATTGACCGACTGGCGGGGCGTGGTCGCGCGGATCGGCGCGATAGTTGATCATGACTGGTCCGCCACCGCCGATGCTGCGGCCATCGACGCATTCCTCTCGAGCAAACTGCGCCATCACGTCGTTGCGGCGACGGACACCACCGATCTGGCCCCGGGTGTCGACATGATCTTTGCCTGGATGACGACCGCCGCCGCCGGTGTGGCGCCGAATGTCGACGAGCTCGATCAGGTTGCGGCAAATCTCGCGATTGCCGAAACCTTTCTCGGCCCGGTGATCGTTCCACTCGAGACCGCGCTTGCACAAAAATCCGCTGATCTCGATCACTGGATCGACGCAGCGGTACAACGCTACGCCGTGATCGAGGATCTGCGCGCCGAAATCGCCCGGCGGGACTCCCAGACAATCCGGGTTCGGGATTCGCGCGTGCGGTCTCTTGTCGCGTCGCTGCGGGCGCTCATGAAACCGCGTCGCTGAAAGGGGTGGGCGAGTTGTAAATTTTTGTAAAGCAAACCCCGTGATCCCGCTTTTCCCTGTCAAAATTCTGTCACCTTCGATATAGCCAAAAAATCATATCGATCGAGTCCGATTGCCGGAGTCCGGCACAAACAGGGGCGAAATTTGTCTGATATCACGGCTTCGAACGGGAATAGCGAATGAAAATGAAATCTTACGCCGGCGTCATCATAGGTGCCGGCCTCACTCTTGGCATGACGGTTGCGGCCCACGCCATCAGCGGTCCGTCCTGGGTGCGACTCGATGGTGGCCCGTTGGGTCCAATCGAAGTCTCCGGCGGGCTCGATGGTTATTTTTATGGGCAGGACGGCACCGCGACCAACCCGCATGCCAGCATCGCTGGCAGTAAATCAATCGGTGCCGAGATCGACGACTTCATGATCCAGATGCGCAAACCGACCGGCCTGATCCAATTCACCATCCAAGCCGCCGAATATACCAATATCAACCTCGGCACCAACCGGCCCAAGGAAATCAGCAGCGACGCCTATACCACCGGGCCGATCCGCGCGGCCTATATCACGCTGGCGCCGAGCAAGGCGTTTTCACTCTCCGTCGGCCAGGTCGATTCGGTTGAAGGCTACGAATCCGCGTTCGCCTGGAACAACCCGGTAGCCTTGCGCACCGTGATCGCGGCCGTAGAAAACAGCGAAAGTCGAGGGGTGTCCGCAACCTACACGCACCGCAACCTCAGTGGCACGCTCGTCATCAGCGATGGTTACGATACTGGCGTGTTCAACTATCTCCAGTTCCTTCTGACCGACACGATCGATGCGAACAATAGCCTCAATCTGTTCGGTGGAATCGCGTTAGGTGTCACCGGCCCCAACGCTTTTGCCTATGGCAGCGGCGGCCAGAGCGCTGGCGGCGCCAACGGGGTCGGCGGCCAGGGACAACTCGCGGCGGTGAATTCAAATATGCTCGGTGCCTGGTACACCTGGACACATGGCGGCCTCTCGATCACGCCGGAAGTGCAATACCAATATACAGGAGCGATCCACCGCTATGCCGGCGTGACATCCGGTGGGATGTCGGACGATATTCCAAAACAGACGAGCAATTTCGCGACCGCCGTCTTCGGCGATTATCAACTCCCGAAATCACCGTTTTCGGTCGGCTCCTGGATCGAATACGCCACCAGCCATGGCTCAGCCGCGCAGGATGCTTGGTTTGCCGCTCCCAATGCCCAACTGGCCGGCATCACCGTCGCGCCGACCTGGCAGCACAAGAATTTATACACGCGCCTGAACATGGGATACGTGCATTTGCTCGATCGTGGCACGCCGCCGGCTGGTTACGGCAACAACGGCCAAGGCACCAATCAGGTGGTGGCGACACTTGAGTTCGGTCTCGTCTTCTGAGGTCGCACCACAGTCAAACCGACGTCGCGATCAGGGTCTGACCTGGCCAAAGTTCCGATCGAACCGGGCCGCGAACTGGGTTGGATGGCACTTGGTCTAGAGCGTTATGCTTTCAGCTTAACGCTCTAGCTCTATGTTTTTTCGAGCGATTTCATGCGATTACATTGCCGGTGTCGCGTCAACTTAATCGCATATCGCTCTAAAACTCGAGGTCGAGTTCGATGATCGTATCGGGCTCGAGTTCGGCGTCGGCGTACCATTCTTCGACATCCGGCCAGGTCAGGAGGGTTTTGGCATAGGCCGCGCAAACCGGATCAAGAGCGACGTCGTAGCTGCGGAACCGGGTGGCGACCGGTGCAAACATGGCATCGGCGATGCACGGTTTCGCGCCGAACAGATACGGACCGATCGATGCGGACAAGCAATCCCGCCATATCGTCGTGATCCGGTCGATATCGGCCTGGGCGCCTGACCATACGGTAAATCCGGGCCGCACGGCGCGTAAATTCATCGGCAGTGACGCGCGCAAGGCCGCGAAGCCGGAATGCATCTCACCACTGATCGAGCGGCACCGCGCGCGCTGCACGGGGTCGGAGGGCAGCATACCGGCTTTCGGATAGGCTTCGTTCAGATATTCCGCGATCGCGATCGTGTCCCACACGGTGATGTCGCCATCGATCAGGCAAGGCAGCAGGATTGACGACGTTCGCATCAAAAGCTCGGCCCGCGCCTGAGGATCATCGGCGGCGGCGGGTTCGACGACGAAATCAATTCCCGACAGGCGGGCGAGGAGAAAACCGCGCAAACACCACGACGAATAATTCCGACTGGAAATTGCCAGCCGTGCCGGCGCTTTGTGTCGTTTTGACACAGTTTGATCTCGAGCCACCATACCGCGCTTTCCTTTTCAGAAGGTTTCGATCATGCTCGAAACCGATAAAGAGATACACCGCTTTCGATGCACACCCACGGCTGGCCGGACAAGACGGAAACGACGCAGCGATGCAATGCAGATTTAAATTGACCGAATCGAAGGATAGCACCACTTAAAACCTATTACGCAAGGGGGTGTTAACGATTTCCTGCGATGATATTCCGCTAGAGAGGCGAAATGACGATGATGTATGATGTCTATCAGACGCAGGAAGATTGGTTCGGGCCATTCCGCCTCGCGGCGCGGCACATGGCACCCATGGTCGATTTGTTCGCCCCGCCGCGCGTCCTCGGCACTGCGGTGCGACAAATGGGCGCGGCGCTCGAAATTTTTGGCAACAGCGGGATTTTGCATCGGCGCCCCGAATTCGGCATCTCAACGGTTCGTCTGGGTAACCGCGACGTCGCGATTACCGAGGAAATCATCCTGGCGTCACCCTTTGGGGACCTCCTGCATTTCCGCAAGGACAGCGATCGTATCCAACCGCGTGTCCTGATCGCCGCCCCGTTGTCGGGTCATTTTGCCACATTGTTGCGCAATACAGTCGAGGTTCTGTTGCAGGATCACGACGTCTTCATTACCGATTGGCACAATGCGCGCGATGTGCCGCTGAGCGCAGGCCGGTTTGGCTTTGACGAGTACGTCGACCACGTCATGACCTTTCTCCGTGCGATCGGTCCCGGCGGGCACGTGGTTGCCGTCTGCCAACCGGCCGTTGCCGTGCTTGCCGCAGTATCGCTGATGGCTGAAGGCGGTGACTCTGCGGTGCCTCGGACCATGACGCTGATGGGCGGTCCGATCGATACGAGGCGCAACCCCTCCAAGGTCAACGCTCTTGCAAAAACCCGCGACATCTCCTGGTTCGAGAAAAACCTGATCTCCACGGTGCCGGCGCGCTACAAGGGGGCCGGGCGCAAGGTATATCCCGGTTTCATGCAATTGGCTTCTTTCGTCTCGATGAATCTCGATCGGCATATCGGCGCGCATCTGCGCCAGTTTCGCGCGATTTTGACCGAAGATGACGCCAGCGAAATCGCGCATCGTAAATTCTACGACGAATATCAGTCGGTCATGGATCTGACGGCTGAATTCTACCTCGAAACCGTCGAGCGTGTGTTTCAGCATCACGATCTTCCGATGGGGACTCTTTTGTGCCACGGCCAGACGGTTCGACCCGCTGCGATCGACAAGACTTTTCTTTTCACCGTCGAGGGGGAGCGTGACGATATTTGTCCTCCAGGACAGTCGGTCGCGGCGCTCGATCTTTGTTCAAGTCTCAAACCGTCGCGTAAACGCAACCATTTACAGCTAGGCGTTGGCCATTATGGCGTGTTCAGCGGTTCTCGTTGGGCGAATGAAATCTACCCTGAATTGCGAGAGGTTATCGCCTTGAACGATTGACTAAGGTCGTCTCGTTTCGTCCCCTGTGAAAGCTTCATTCCATGCTCCAGCGCATCATCAAGCGATTGTCTTCTGCGTTTGCATCCGGCCCCGGTGACTCGCACCACGCATCATCGCCGAAGAAACTGTCGCCCGCCGAGGCGGTTGCGTTCATCGCATCGTCGGATACCGTGTTCGTCGATGTTCGCGAGCGGGCTGAACTCGATCGATCCGGCACCATTAAAGGAGCGATCCATGCGCCGCGCGGCAATCTGCCGGGCGCGTCAGCCCGCGCGGGAGCCAAGCCCGGTGCCGTGCCTCACCCGGATATGCATCTGATCCTGTTTTGCGCTTCCGGAATGCGCGCGACGTTTGCCGCCAAAACCGTGATGAGCTGCGGTTATCAGCGCGTGTCGCTCGTCAGTGGCGGCGGCTTCGACGCGCTCAAGCGCGCCGGCGCGCCGACCACACGGTAACCCCG